>CALZAJ010000083.1 GCA_945613785.1 uncultured Verrucomicrobiota bacterium
CCTGATGCGGGTTAGTCGGTTCGCGGCGAGGAACGAGCCGCGCAACCGACTAACCAATTACACCAGATGCCGCCAGCGGTCGGTTCTTGCGGGTGCGCCTCGGACCAGGCCTTCTGCGCCGCCCGACGGCCTTCCATGAAGGCGTTCTGTTCGGCACGCTTGCGGCGCAACTCCTGGCGGCGGTCCTGCCATTCCTCATCCGTAAACGGATCGACCTGGACGATGACCTCGTTCAGGCGAATGCCGCACATCAAAAACAGCCATTGCACACGGAGGACGACCTCTGTCAACGAGCCGAAGCACGGGCTCAGCTCGCCCGCTTCCAGCACCTCCACAATCGGAGTCCCTTCGGGAGCGCATCCCAGCCAAGCCAGTTCGCCGTCCGCCTGCAACGCGGCAAAAGTCGCAGGATGCGCAGGAATCAACCGCGAGAGCGTCAAGGAAAAGACCGCTTCCCAGGAATCCACCGGAGCCGACGCGCGATCGACGCTCATCTTGACGGGACGCATCCGAACCAGCTCGTCGGCCGGCGCAACCAATGTCATCGTCCGCAGACGCTCCGAACGGTTCCGCTCCTGGAACGCCCTCGCCTCTGGACCAAAAGACTTGAAATAGGCATGCGGGTTCGCCAGGCACTCGGCCACGATTTCAGCATAACCCTCGCCCGCCCGCTCATACGATGTCACGGGACACGTTCCGCGTCCGCCAGATGCATTATCCACCATGATTCCCATGCCCCCATTATACCAAAACTACAGGAGGGTTAGCACCGAGCGCTGGCCTTCTACCTGAGTGCCGTCACTTCGCCTCTTCCGCCAGCTTGAGGAAGTAGGACCTGACAAGCTCACGATATTCCGGAGGAATGGTCTTGAGGTCGCGTTCGCCGAGGCCTTCCTTGGCCGCGCCCTGAATGCGGAACCAGCCAGACTTCTCGAGCAGGCCCTTGATCGCCGCCGGATCGTCATTGCGCTTGAGCTCCTGCGCGAGGGCGGCAATCTGAGCCGAAAGCCCTTCTCCCACGGAGGCGTTCGGTTCACCCTTCTGCTCGGACGATTCCTGCTGCTCGCTCGCCGACTGTTGAGACGTCTGCTGCGCCTGCGGATCCATGCCGAGCGCTTTCATCTGCTTCTCCGCCTGCTCGGCCAGCTTCTGTGCCGCTTCGGCGGCCTTCTCGGCCGGACTGCCGGACTGCGTCGGAGTCTTGGAGGTCTGTCCCGGCTCCGCCTGTCTCGCCTGCGAGGCCTTGCCGAGAGAGTCCTGCGCCTCGCGATTCTTCTCATCGGCCATGTGCTGCGACCTCATCGTCGGGATCCTCTCATGCCAGTTCTTCGGATCCTTCACCGCGCGCTCGACGCTCTGAACGACCTTTTCCTGGAAACCAATGGCCTGACGTTCGGCTTCGAGCGCGAGATTCATCTCCTTTGCGGCATCCGTCGGCAAATCAGCGTTGTCGCGCATTTCCTTCATCGCCGCGAATGCCTCACGCTTGGCCTCGAGCGATTCCTTGGCCGCCTCCGCGGCCCTGGCGAGGTTCTGCCTTTCGAAGGCCTCTTCAGCGACGGCGTCAAGTTTCGCCGCACGTTCAAGGGCGGCATCCGCAGCAAACTCCTCGGCGGCCGCATACGTGTCTTCACGTGACTCGGCCATTTTCTCGGTTTTCGCCGCAAGCGCGTCCGCCTGTGCCACCGCTTCGGCCTCACGGTCGGCATCGGCCATGGCCTCGGCCATCGTACGCTGGGCCTGCGCAGCCTGCTGAGCCAGGGCATGACGCGATTCCTGCGCGGCCTGCTCTGCCGGATGCGCCGCGCCCTCATGCGACGCCGACGGTTCGCTCGGTGAAGCGTCCGTCATCAGATTCGCCGCACGACGCTGGGCTTCCAGGGCTTGCTCCTGGGCCTCATAAGCCTCCTGTTGCGCAACACCTGCCGTCTCAAAGTCGCCCTTCGCCTGGGCCTTGGCCGCCTCCTTTTGAGCCTGGGCTGCCTTGGCCTGAGCGTCCTCGGCCGCCTTCTGGGCCGCCTGACGATCCTTCCTCACCGCTTCAGCCGCCGCAGCAGCAGCGGCTTCCTTCTCGGCGGCCGCACGAGCTTCGTCCTTCTGGGCCGCATCGCCAGAGGCCATCGCTGCCACGCATTTGGCGTCCGCCGATTCCTTCCGAGCGTCCATCGCCTTCTGCAGGGCTTCCGCCGACTTCTCATGCGCACCGTCGGCAAGCTTCTGAGCCTGGTCCGCCGTCTTCTGTAGCTCCGTGGCGGCATGCTGCGCTTCGTTGGCCTTCTGCTGGGCGGCATCG
Source organism: uncultured Verrucomicrobiota bacterium (assembly GCA_945613785.1). Classification (GTDB taxonomy): domain Bacteria; phylum Verrucomicrobiota; class Kiritimatiellia; order RFP12; family UBA1067; genus UBA1067. Next base: position 2,294 of record CALZAJ010000083.1, read on the forward strand.
GCCTTCTGACGATCCTCAGCTGTTCCCGATATCGCCGCAACGCTCTTGGCATCGTCCGCCGCCTCCTGGGCCTTGTTCGCCGTCTCCTGGGCCTTCTGTGCGGCCTCCTGATGATGAATCGCCGCGCGCTGCTTCTCGACGGCCTTCTGGTCAGCGGCCTGAGCGTCCGCGGTGGCCGATTCTGCCTTCCGGTCGAGTTCAGCGATCTTCTCTGCGAGCTTCGCCGTCTTGTCGGCGACGGCATGCTGCTTCTGAAGTTCACGCGCGGCTTCGAGCGCCTTCTCCTGCGCATCGCGGAGTTCCTGCGGAATCAGCGCCTTGGACAGCTCGTCCGCGGCACGTTCAGCCGCCGCGACCGCCTCCTTATAACCCTCGGGCGTCTTCTTCTCCATCGCCTCGGCCGCCTGACGCTGGGCCTCGGCGGCATGAGCCTTGGCCTTCTCGGTCTCCATCGCACGACGCTCGTTCGCAGCCCGCTTCTCCTCGTCCTTCGTGAACTGACGATCGAGCTTCGCCTCCTCCATCTCCTTACGGGCAGCATCGAGGGCTCGGCGCAGTTTGGACTCCGCGGCAATCGCATCCTCCTTCGACGGGTCGCGTGCGGCCTTGCGGATCTCATCGGAGGCCTGCTTCGCAAGTTCCTTCAGACGGGCTGAGGCGTCAGCACGCTCCAGCTGATCCTCGAGCGCACGCTGCTGACTTTCGATTTGACGCTGATGGTGATCAATGACCTGCGCGTTCTTCTGCATGTCCTTCAGCTGCTTCTCGATCTTCCGCGCAAAGTCGTCGGCCGACCGCAGGGCGTCCTCGCGGCGGGCCTGTTCCTCGCGAGCCAGCTCTTCCTCGCGCTGCTGACGCTGATCGTCGTTCTTCGTCTTGTCCGCCGCATTCTCAAGCTCGCGCTTGAGCTGGTCCATCATCTCCGTCGCGCGGGACATCTTCCGACGCGCTTCCTCCAATTCGGGATCGTTCGTCCGATTGCGGAGATCCTCAACCTGACGGACCGCCTCCTCTTCCATCCGCTTCCACGCTTCAAGCTTCTTGGTATCGACCGGACGGTCCTTCAGGATGTCCTCGGCCGCCTTTGCCAGAGCCTCCTGGCGGACCTGGAGATCCTTCGTGCGCTCGAGGTTCTCCAGCTGCTGGACGCGTTCCTGCATCGGACGCTCCAACTGCTGCAAGGCGTCCTCAACCTTTCTCAGGTCCGTCTCGGCCTGCCAAAGGGCCTGCAGACGCTCCTCGGCGGACGCGAACTGCGCTTTCTCAAGATTGTCGAGCACCGGCTGGAGCCGCTCTTCGCGGATCTTGCGGACGGCCTCGGCGGTCGGACGGAACCGCTCGTCGGCGAACATCCGCTGTTCGACCTCCTCCAGTCGCTTACGGGCCTCATTCGCCTCGTGGTTGGCACGCTCGACGCGAGCTTCGACTTGCTCGGTGACCTTCTTCTCGCGCTTCAGCATCTCCCACGCCTGGCGGATCGGATTCGACGCGTCACGAACGCGACGCAGCGCCTCGTCAAGGAGCTTCTTCGATTCCTTGGACGTCTCGGCGAGACTCTGCTGCTCGAAGTTCTTGGCCTGATACTCGAGCTGGACGACGACTGGCGCCGACGTCGCCGAGTGGGGGCCGCCCAATTCGGCCGGATAGTTGTCGCTCACGACCACGTCGAACGAGACCTGGCGGACGTCGAGGAGCGGCAGGACCGAGAGATCGATCTCGTCCGACCCCTTCCAAAGACTCGCGCCCGACTTGGTGCAGGATGCGATCTCGCGCCATTCACGCCATTCGGAGGCATCGGTGCTGTAGCGGATGACCGGCGTCGCTAGGGTGACGTCGTCACTGGCGGAAACCTGCAGAGGGAACTTCGCGTGCGGCGGAAGCTTGAGCGATTTCGAAACCGGCGTCTCGATCAGCACCGTCGGCGCCGTGTCGGGACAGCTCTTCAGAAGCCCCCAGCGCTGCGGCGCCTGGAAACCCTCGTCATTCGCGAGATCGAGCGTCCAGTTTGCTGTCAGGGTGGAGACCATCTGGTGTTCGAAGACCGGATGGTTGTCGATCAGGAACGTGCCATGGACATTCTTCGGCGTCTTGAGCGAGAACGTCACACGCGACCCCTCCAGGGCCGAAACCGCCGACACTTCGTCGTTGGAATGCACGGACGGCGTCCATCCCGTATAAGCGGGATACTCAACCTTCGCCAGGAACTCCTGGGCCTTCGGCAACTCGCAGACGCGGATCGTGTAGTAGCGCGTCACCGCCGGACCCGCACAGACGCGATAGCGCCACTCCGGCTCGGAGAGGTCGGCCGTCGCCTCGTAGACACCCCCCGGCATCTCCGAGACGAATTCCTCACCCCAGCCGATCGTCGAACGACGCGAGATGCGAATGAGCGGCTGGCTGTGAAGATCCGCGTTGATCTTCGCCTCGATGCGCACCGTCCCCCCCGCCAACACCACGGCATCGCCAGGCAGGACCTCGATGTCGTTCGAATAGAGGTTGCCGACGTCCACCCACGGCGCGACCGCACGCAGGAAGAGACGGCCCGCCACATGCGGCACGGCGATGAAGGACAACACGAGCACCGCCGCCACGCCGAGGAGCCACTTGAGACGATGCACGATCGTGCGAGACGTGAACTCGCGCTCGGTCACGATCGACTTCGCTGCGGACTCGGCCTTGCGGGACAGGACGACAAAGAGCGCCTCCGAGCAGCCGAGGCGGCCCTTATTTTCCGCCTCTGCGACGATCTCGACGAGCGTCGTCAGGCACTCCTCGTTCTCGGGGTGGCGGCCGTCCAGGATCTTCGCCACGCGCAAGAGGTCGATCTTGCGCATCAGCGGACGCGCCAGCACGAAATAGGCAACCACGCCGACCAAGGCATACAGGAGCGCCGACAGCCCCCAACGGGCGACATCGGAAAACAGCGTGAACTTCGCGTCGATCGCCATCACGCAGAGCGCGGCAGCCAGGAGTGCCGCGAGCGTAGCGGCAAGGCCGCGCAACAGGTAAATGCGACGGACGCGTGCGATGGACGACTCCAGCAGGTGCTGGACGATCTCAGGCATCCTGATCATGCCAGGCCCCTCCTCTTGCGCAGGATCCAGACGGCGATCAGCGCCAGCACCAGCAGCGTGAGCGCCAGGGGATGATCCCAAATCGGATCCTCGATGTGTTCGGTAATCTCACTGCGGGCCGAGCCGAAGGCCTCGCCCAAGTCGTCGAAGGCGTCGGGACGACGGACACAGCCGCCGGTCAGGCGGGCCATCTCGCCCACCACCTTGTCGTCGGCCGACAGATGTGCATATTCGACCGGCGCAATGCCGCGGTCGACGCTGAAGGACGTCGTCAGCGGATCTGGCCAGTCCTCGCCCAGGATCTCCTTCGCCTCAGGCGCGGAAACCGTGACCTCATAACGGCCTTCCAGCGCCGTCGCGTCGAGCTTGGCCTCATAATAGCCGTTCGCGCCTTCGCGCTTCACCAGGTCGACCGTGCTCACGGTGCCATCGGGACGCTTGATCTCCGCCGTCGGATGCGCCGTCTCGATCGGCAACGCATCCTTATCGCTGAGGCGGACCATCAGCTTGACCTCGTCCTCCGGCTGGTAGTGGAGACGGTCCACACCCGCACGGGCGAAGACGTTGCCGTCGCGCAGCTTCTCGCCGGAGCCCCACTTCATGAGATTGCCCCAGAAGCGGTGGTGGTGGGTGTCGCCGACGCGGTAGCGCAGGAGCCACAACTCGTCCGTCGCGAAGAAGACCGTCTTGCCGCGGCCCGTTTCACGCACGGTCATCAGCGGCGCGTCGAGACAGGTCGAGTTGCCCGCGAAAAGGAGGACGTCGGAACCGGGCTTCACGGTGAGGCCCGCGAGATGACCGCTCGTCGGCGGCAGCGAATTCCAGATGCGGTCGGTCTCGGACGCGGAGGCCGCGATCGACGTGGTCGGATGTCCGCGGCCCGAGGGCGACAGCGCAAACGGCGCCTTGCCGACGGACCATTCCGCCGTCACCTGACCCATTTCGTTCGTGAAGCCGACCGGCAGGAGATTCGCGAGCGGACCCTTCGCGTAAACATACGGCATGAACCGGTCGCCCGCCGTGAGCACCAGCATGGCACCGCGCTCCTCGACGCACCAGCGGATGTCCTCGCACGCCTCTTCGGTCAGCACGTCGGGTCCCAGGTCGCCGAGGATGATCACGTCGAACTTGCGCCAGTCATCGCGCGTCTGCGGCAGCCCGCCCGCTTCGGCATCGCCGAACTCCCGCGTCGCATCCGCGGCCGGCGCAGGCTTCGTGCGCACGCCGGCGAGACGGTCGGGTTCGGTCAGCACGTACTGGAGATGCACGGACTTGTCGCGTCCGTAGAAGAGATTGCGAAGATAGCGGAACTCCCAGCGCGGACGACGATCGGCGAGGAGCACGTTCGTGCGGTCATCGGAAACGGACACGTCAAACGGCCAAGTGTCGTTGCTCGTCTCGGAATCCCCTTCCGGAGCGACGATCTCGACGCGGTAGTTCTTGAGACCCTTGCCCTCGGGATCGTGGGCGAAGCGGAATTCCTTCGTCCAGGCATCGGAATCGGGTTGGAACTCCCGGACCGCGATCTGGTTGTCGCCCTCCATCAGCTTGACGACAATCGCCTTGCCGTTCATGCCGTCAGCACGGACACGCACGGACGGACGGACCTTGTCGCCGAGGAAGAC
>CALZAJ010000084.1 GCA_945613785.1 uncultured Verrucomicrobiota bacterium
ACCGAGTCCGTACCAAACGACGTCCACATAATCCTTCGGAATCTTGAACGTGAGACCAACGCGCGGCAGGACCGGCAGACCGTCCTTCTCAACCGTAAGCGTCCAGTCCACGACGATCTTGCCTCCGCGCATGCGCTTGGCGTCGAGCGTCGAAACGACCCCGTCGGGCATCTGCTGGCTGTCAGTCGCGTCGCCCCAGACCTTGCACTTCTTGGCCATGCCCCAGCCGCGGTCGTTGTCCGTCTGCGCGCGGGAGAGATTCACCTTGAACATCGGCGCAACGAGATCGCGCGTGGCCGGCTCGTCAGGGAGCGTCCCCGGGACGAACGGCTTCACGAACTGGTCGTGGGCAAACGGTTCAGGCATGCCGTCCTTGCCGAAGGCGAAGAGAATCGCATCGCCGTCGGGAGCGTTGACCGCAATCTCCTTCACCGAGCTCGGTGCGACGCCCGCAAGATCAATCACGCCCGTCGCAATCGTCTGGCCGGCCTTGTCGACCTTCCACATGCCCTTGACGGCATCGAGCGAGGTGAAGCAGTAGTCGTTGCGAATCTTTGCGGTCTTCGTCGTCCAGTCATAGGACTCGACGTGAACGGGCTGGTAGGCGTGCTTCACCTCCCAACACGCGGGATGGAAGGACCGGTCGGCCGCGACGATGCCGTTGCAGTTGAAGTTGTCGTCATTCGGCGCATCACCGAAGTCACCGCCATAGGCGAGCCACGTGCCGCGCGCATCCGTTTTCCAGAGGGCCTGGTCTGCAAAGTCCCAGATGAAACCGCCCTGCATGCTCGGATACTTGCGCACGAGATCCCAGTAGTCCTGGATGCCACCGTTGGAATTGCCCATCGCATGGGTGTACTCACAGAGAATCAGCGGCTTCTTCGGATTGGCCTTGACATAGGCCTCGACCTCGTGCGGACGGTGGTACATCGGAGGCTTGATGTCCGAGTAATCGGAATCCTGGGCGGCCTCGTACTGGATTGGACGCGTCGCGTCGATCGCCTTCATCGCCGTATACTCGTCCTTGATCGCGGGGCCTTCGCCGGACTCATTGCCGAGCGACCAGAAGATGATGGACGGGTGGTTGCGGAAGGTCTTCACCATGTTGACGCCGCGTTCGACGATCGCGTCATGGTAGAGCGGATTCTTCGGGAGGTACGGACCGTTCGCGTAGTAGTTCATCACGCCATGGGCCTCGACGTTCGCCTCGCAGCAGACGTAAATGCCCTCGCGGTCGCAGAGTTCATACCAGGTCGGATCGTTCGGATAGTGCGAGGTGCGGACGGCGTTGATGTTGAGCCGATGGAAGATCGCGATGTCGTTCTTCATGCCCTCAAGCGTCGCCGTATAGCCCGTCGCAGGCTCCATCTCATGACGGTTCGTGCCCTTGATGAGGACGCGCTTGCCGTTGAGATAGACGACCGAGTCCTTGATCTCGATCTTACGGAAACCGAACGCCACCGCACGGTAGTCGCTGCCCGCGAACCAGCCCGGCTTCTTGTACTCAACCGTCTCGTAGTACATGTTCGGGGCCTCGCAGCTCCACAGCTTCGGATTCTCGTAGGACTTCGTCAGGAGCGTCACGCCGTTCTCGTCCTTGACGGTCAGCGTACCGGTCTTGTAGTCGTCCGAAAGCGTCGTCTCGACGATCAGGTCCTTCGCAACGTCCCGCTGCTCGGACACGAGCCACACGTCACGGAAGATGCCGGAGAGACGCCAGAAGTCCTGGTCCTCGATGAAGGAGCCGTCACAGTGCTTGAGCACCTCGACCTCGAGGGTGTTCTCACCCGCGACCAGGAAGGGTGTCAGATCGAATTCGGCCGGCAGACGGCTGTCCTCGGAGTAGCCGACTTCCTTCCCGTTGACACGGAGATACATCGCAGAGCTCACGCCGCCGAAATGGATGACCGTACGACGGTCCTTCCAGTCCTTCGGGACAGTGAACGTGCGCGTGTAGAGTCCGACCGGCGTACGGTACTTGAAAGACGTATAGTGCTTCGGCGGTTCAACCGTCGGATCACCGACCTGTTCACCCGCAATCGGATAGGTGACGTTCGTATACAGCGCCGGATCGTAGTCGCCCTGAAGCTGCCAGCAGCTCGGGACAGCGATCGTGCCCGTCTTCGCCCAGTCTTCGCCGATGTTGCCCTTCCACTTGAAGTCCCAGGTGCCGTTCAGCGACTGAAGCCACTTGGACTCCGTACGTGCCTTCTCGCCTTTCGCAATGGCCAGCGCGAGCTTGGCGCTCTCGCACGGCACAGCGATGGCACGGGCCGGCAGACGGTTGATCGAACGGACAGTCGGGTCGCGCCAAGGGTCCTTGGCGGCATCCGCAAAAAGCCCCATTGCCGCCAGCGCGACACACGCGCACAGAAGTTTCTTCATCGTCTTCTCCTTTAACAAAAATTTTGGGGCAGTATAGCAAAACGCACCCGAAATCCGCAATACACAAACAGGTATGACCGACACACGTCGGCGAAGGCTCAGTTGATACGGACGTTCTGCTGCTCGTAATGCCCGGGCTGCCAGACGCGGACGACGGTCCCATTCGGCTGGACCTGGTCGACATAGCGGCCCGCAATCCAGACGTTCTGAACCTGATAGACAGGCTGGACCGGCTGCTGGACGACAACGGGCTGCTGCACGACGACCGGCTGCTGCACAATCGGCGGCGGCACCAGGACCGTCGGCTGATGCACAACCACAGGTGCCGGCGTCATGACGACCGGCGCCGGACGCAGGGCATCATAGAGAAGCCCGCCGACAATCGCACCTCCGACCATACCGGCCGCGAAGCCGCCATGGAGACCACCATGGCGACCACCATGATGACCACCGTGATGACCACCGCCATGCGGACGCGCCATCAAACCACTCGCGGCAAGCATCGCCACCGCCAAAACAAGAACCTTCTTCATCGCACAAACCTCCTGAATCAAAACGAATTATACCATAAACATCAGGACTTGTTGCAAGATAAAAGAATTTCTTTCAGCTCGTTGATCGAGTAGGGTTTGCCGAGAAATGCGTCGAACGGATGAGCCTCGAACATCTTGCGGAGGGCGTCTTCACTGGAGCCGGACGAGACGATGACCGGCGTGTTCGGCGCAGCAATACGGAAGGCATCAAGCAACCGCAGCGTGTCGATGCCGCCGAGATTCGCATCCAGGAGAATGGCGCCGATCTGTGCGGTGCGACGCCGGAGGATGCCGAGGGACTCGTGGCGGTCGCGGGCGACGTGGGCCTGCACCTTCAGCATCTTCAGCAGGATCGACGTCGTCTTCAGGATCGCCTCGTCATTGTCGACGATCATGACCTCCGCCGGCATCTCGCCGCTCACCTTCGGCTTCGCCTCCGAGACGGTCTCGGCCGCCAGCTTCGATTCGGGAAGGAAGATGTGGAACGTCGTGCCTTGGTCGACGACGCTCGTCACGCGAATGCCGCCACCGTGTTCTTCCACGATTGTACGGACCGTTGCCAGGCCCAATCCTCGGCCGAGCGCCTTGGAGGACACATACGGATCGAACATGCGCGAGAGAAACTCGGGCTGGATGCCAGGGCCGTCATCGGCAATGCGGAACATCACGCCCTTGCCGGGCGGCAACGGATGTTCGGAGATGAACTTGGCGGCAAGCTCCTCCGTCATCTCGAACGCGTCCGTCGAGAGGCAGATGTTGCCGGGACGCGGACCAATCGCCTCACCCGCGTTCTTGATGATGTTGAAGAGGACCTTCCAGAACTGACCCGGATCGGCGTCGATGGCCGGGAGGTCCGACCCCAGACGGTAGCTGAGGGCAACGTTCTTCTCCAGCACGCGTTCGGCAATCATCTGGACGTCCTTGACGATCACATCGGCATTCGTACGGACGAGCGAGATCTTGGACTGGCCGGCGTAGGCCATCAGCTCCTTGCTCATCGCCGAGCCACGCTTGACGGCGTCACGGATGACCGCCATCGCCTCCTGGACCTCCGGATGCGGCGAAGCGCCGATGGCGGCTTGCGCCGTGTTGAGGATGACGGAGAGGACGTTATTGACGTCATGGGCGATGCCAGCGGCGAGAAGCGTCAGCGACTCGCGCTTGGAGGCGTCGGACGCACGCTTCTCGGCGTCAAGACGCATCTTGTGTTCGGCGACCTCGCGGGTCGTATCGCGGATGATGCCGAGGGCGAAATGCTCGTCCATCTTGGTGAGACGGAGTTCGAAATAGCGCACGTCCGGGGAGAGTTCCGAACCGATGCAACCGCGCGTCCGCGTCGCCACGCCCGTCTTGAAGGTCTCCTCGAGCTGCGACTTGAAGCTGGCGATCTGATTCTCGGAATACAGTTCGATCGGAGACTTCTCGCCAGCGACGAGACCAGGAATCGGTTTGCCGTCCGCCTGCTTGTAGACCGACACGAGGCGTCCCGACCGGTCGAAGACCACCAGGGCGTCCGGCACGCAGGCGATGAGCGCGCGCTGGCGGGATTCGAGCTGAGAGAGCTCGACCGTGCGGGCCGAAATGGTCTCGAGCATCCGATTGACGGATCCGGCCAGCAAGGCGAATTCGTCTTTCCCCTCCCAGTCGAGTCGCGGACAGTCGGTGTCCATGTGATGCGACTCGAGATTGCGGATCACCTCGGTCATCTTCGTCAGCGGATTCAGGAGCACGCGGCTCTGGAACCAGAAGATCGGCAGAATGAGGATAATACCCGCCATCGAGATGAAGAACGTGAGGCGTCCGATCGCCGCACTCGTCACATTCGAGAACGCCTGCGGGAGGGAGACACGGATGATTGTGATGGGATTCCCGGCAATATCTCGAATAGAGAATATGGCCTCAAACGGAGTGGAGCCGATGTTCCAGAACCCGCCTGAATAGAAGTCGAGCGCCTCAGACAACATCGGCGCAAGGCCAAAGGCGTTGCGCTCTTTCGCGCCTCCAGCCTTTAAACCGGGCGGTCGATCCACCACCGAGACGTCCGCCTTACGGTTTATGACGCGCACCTGCGCACCGCCGACACCTTCATTAGCCTGGGCGGTGAAGTTGTTCGGGTCGAACGGTGAGCCAATGACCAGGAAGCCTCCCTTTCCGGCTTCATAACGTGCGAGCGAAACATAGTGCGTCGATCCCTTCACGCGCATGATACCGACGGCTTTCCTCGTGTCATTCGTCGAAGAGAGTCCCTCGATCCAGCATCCGATTCGCGCGGCATAGGGCGCAAGGTCGAATCCCGCAATTTCCCTCGCCTCGCCATCATCGGCGGCCCGAACGGCGCCCGACAGGAACTCGCCGTCCGAAGAATAATTGACGAGCATTGAGACGTCCGCAGTCGCGTCCTCGTCCAGAAGATCCACTGGGAGACGTCCGTCAGCGAGTCCACGCGCCATCGGCACGACACGCTTGAGGTTGCTCGTCTGGAACTGTCCCGCATTCCGATAGGCCAGGCGCGAGATGTCCTGCCCGACCTCCCTGACCTGGGCTTCCGCCTCACGGACCATGTGGACAAGCACGATGCGTCCGCCGATATAGAAAAGCCCCAGAATCAGCAGCAGGAAGAAGGCCGTCGCCAGGGAATACTGCGTGCGGATCGAGTGTAGGGCCCCTGAAATCCCGACTCCTTTGCCGCGTTCTTCTTCAAGTCCCACTGTCATGCCACACCCCTTGCTGCGCCACGGCGTTGCTGTAGCCAGGCCCAGAACAGGACCAAGACGAGCACGGCCACCACGCCCAGGCGTGCGCGTCGATAGTAGAAGTCAGCCTCAATCGTCGGCTCGTATTTCTTTGGCGGTTGGACTTCTACACCGGCCTGAACAGCGAGAGTTCCCATCGGCGCATTGCGCATCACGGGCCTCGCCTCAAGAAAGGCGACCTTGTTACACTCGGCTTCCTCTCTCTCCCGTTGTGCCGTAACAAGTGCATTTCGCGTCTCCCGAAGGATTCGCGCCGAGACCACACTTGCGTCTACTTCTCCAGAAACCATTGCAAAACCTCTCACGCCCCCGTTCAATTGAACTTGACAATACCCTGGGGAAGCTCCATCCAGGCCAGCGAATGCGGCGTGTTGTCGCTCCCCTTGGCGAGGCCGACGCTGTCGTTGTCGACGGATTCGGCGCACCCCGAGTAGAGCCGGACGTCCCAGTTGAAGTAAATGCTGCCGGAATAGTTGATGCCCTCGTTACGGCAGACCATCGAACCGTTAATCGAACAGTTGCCGACCCTGCCGAAGACCCCGTGGTTGTTGTAGAGGACCGCGTCGATCTGGTTGATCGTCGTGCAGCGGGAGGAGATCTCCTTGGAATCGCAGACGGATTCGTAGTACCTGCGATTGTAGGAGACGCCGTAGGATTCCGTCGTCGTGGAGGTCTTCCTGTCGTACGTCAGAGTCTTGACCATCTTGCCGAAGCGCCCCGTGCGCTGGTTATACCCGCCAGGAACGAACGTTGCGAGGCCCGCGTTCTGGCAGTTGTTGAAATCCGAAGCCCCCACGTACTCCTCCGCCATATAGCTGCCGCCGAAGGTCGAGGGGTACCCGATCACCGCATCGGACGTGTCGCAGGCGTATCTCTGGACATAGGGCTGCTGTGTCAGGTAGGTCTTCACGGACGTTCCCCAGGTTCTCTGCGTATAATCCCCAAGGACGATGTTGCCCTTCGCCATCAGGCCCAGCATATCCCTCTTGACGACATCCTGTCGGTTGATCGACCGCCCCGTCCATTTCGGAGGATCAACGTACTTGATGTCCCCGACGATGTGGATGTTCCGCCCCGAATAGATCGTCCCCTGCCCCTTGACGTAGCCTGAGATGATGACATCGCTCGGAATGATGACGGGGCCATTGATCTCGATCGGATTCGAGGCCGTGCCCACAAGGACAATCGAATTATAGTCGGGCGCCGGCTGACTTTTGTTGCCATTGCTGTTCTTATCCAGCGTCGTGAGTCCCGACGGACCGACGCCGTC
>CALZAJ010000085.1 GCA_945613785.1 uncultured Verrucomicrobiota bacterium
CCAGGGGCGAAAGGAACGCGATAGACCATCGCCGGTGCGCGCGCATGACGGAGCTCGTTCCAAATGGCGTCCTCTAGCAGCCGAAAGCGAGTCTCGTCCATCAGGAGGTCACGGACCATCTTGCGTTCGGCAGCGCCGAGACGGTCGAGGATTGGGTCCTTTAGCAGTTCCGCGATGCGAAGCCGTGCTTGTGTGAAACGCTGGTGCGCTGGGACATCCAGCAAGGTTTCTCGTCCAGCGTCGTCCTCTTGGCCCGTCAATCCGGACAGCTCGGCGAACCGATTTCTCAGCTTCTGGAGGTCTGTCCCCAAAAAAGCCTCGCCCCGGGCGCGCGCCTCGTCCTTGGCACGAATTGCCGCCAGGGCTAGAATGTCGAGGACGAAACGGTTGATCGTTTGATTTTCTTGATTTAATCGATCGTTTGGCCTGTTATCGCCCCTCGTGTCGGGGTCTGTCCCCAGTGTTCCGGGGTCTGTCCCCAGTGTTCCGCCGCGGTCGACAAGCGCGGAGACCTGCGTTTCTCCTGTCAGATAGGCAAGCTCACGGAAGGGGATGAATGAGATGTCAACCACCGAAACCTCCCCCTCAAGTGGGGCGGGGACAGACTCCCCCGCAAGAACCATTGTGAGGCCTGTCCCCGCCAAGCTAGTCAGATGGTGGGCCTCGTCAATGAGCACATAACGAAAGCCGAGGTCGCGGAGAAGGGCGAGGTCCGCTGTCACAGCGGCAGGCGTTTCGGTCCCGGTCAATCGGATATAGGCGGTTTTGGCGCGAAAGGTGACGGGGAGTTCGTGAATGAACTGGCGCAAAAGAGTCGTTTTGCCCGTCCCACGCGGTCCGACCAGGAAAAGACTGGGGACAGACCCCGTTTGCTGACGCGTAATGTTGAATAAAGTGAAGTAACAGTCGCGTTTCTTGTCGTGTCCGACGCTGGCTGCGTATTCGGCCAGGAAGCGCCCCGTGAGGACGTCACACTGGAAGGTGCGATTACGAGTCTTGCTGGATTGCTTCATTTTCTGAGAGATGGAGCCGAAAGAAAGAAGCTCGTGCCGGCGCTCAAGTTGAGCACGTAAAGGCATGATTTCGCCTGGGCTAAGATAACGGCTCTTCGTGACGCCATTCTCGCGCCATTGATGATAGAAACGATCGGTTCCGCGAATTGTTCGGCGAACAATCGTGCCTTTTGGCAGGGAGTCGAGTTCGGCTTGAATATCGGATTCTTCGCTCATTTGAGGATATTGTAACATAAATACATTGTATTGCGTTGCTTAAAAATGACAAAAGATGCGGAAATAAGCAAAATTCCCCCTTGTCAGGGCCTCAGAAATCGTGATATACTACGCACTCGTTTGGAAAAGTAAAGGAAACTACATCAATGCCGACTATCAATCAGCTTATCCGCAAGGGCCGTTCGCCCCTCGCTAAGCACTCGAAGTCGCCCGCGCTGAAGGCGTGCCCCCAGCGTCGCGGTGTCTGCCTCGTCGTCAAGACGATGACCCCTAAGAAGCCTAACTCGGCTCTTCGTAAGGTTGCCCGTGTGCGTCTTACGTCCGGCTACGAAGTTACGGCCTACATTCCTGGCGAAGGTCACAACCTTCAGGAACACAGCGTCGTGCTCGTTCGCGGCGGCCGTGTGAAGGACCTTCCTGGTGTCCGTTACCACATCGTCCGTGGTAAGCTCGACTCCCTCGGCGTCGCGGGTCGTAACCGCAGCCGTTCCAAGTACGGTATGAAGAAGCCGAAGAAAGAGGAGAAGTAAGCCATGAGCCGTAGAGGTAAAGCTATTGTCAAGCGTGTCGTCCTCGACCCGAAGTACAATTCGGAGCTCGTCGCGCACATGATTCGCGTCATCATGAAGGATGGCAAGAAGACCGTCGCCGAGAAGATCGTCTATGGTATGATCGAGAAGGTGAAGGAAGCCGTCGAGAAGGATCCCGCGAAGTTCACGAAGGACGAGAAGGCCTACACCGATCCGCTCGAGATCGTTTCCGCCTCCATCGAGAACATGAAGCCGCAGGTTGAGGTCAAGACCCGCCGCGTCGGTGGTACGACTTACCCCGTCCCGGTGCCGATCGCCCCGAACCGTCAGCTCTCGCTGGCGCTCCGCTGGACGACGACCTACGCTTCCGCTCGTCACGGTATGGGCATGCCTGCCGCCGTCGCCGCCGAAATCATCGACGCGTTCCTCGGCCAGGGCAACGTCATCAAGAAGCGTGACGACGTTCATAAGATGGCTCAGGCCAACAAGGCGTTCGCCCACTACGCGTGGGGCAACAACGCCGGCTAAAATCCATCCGCTTTTCCAGACGCCAAGGCGCTGCGGTTATCCGTGGCGCCTTCGTCTTTTTTGCGACTGCGATGCTTTTGGGGAGTGTGACACAAGGGCCATTTTTGTTATAATATCAGGCATGAAAATTCTTGGTGATCCTATTTTTGCAAAGGATGCGACGGGTAAGTTGAAAAGTCGCATCGGAACTCTCTTTTTCCGTACCCCTGGTCTTGTGACCCGTCGTGGCGTGCATGCCATGCAGCGCATGATGTGGATTGACGAGCTGAATGCCGAACGTGCTGCTGCCGGGCAGCCTGCGTTGACGGATGCCGAGGAGGCCGCCGAGCTGGCGCAGTCGGTCGATCTCATCTTTACGGACGAGTTCGTGCTCATCCGTCCCGATCCGAACCACATGGATCTGGCGATGTTGGCGGACGAGGAACTCCAGAAGCTCGTCTCCAAGCGGAAGATCCGTTTCCTCAACACGCATTCCGCGAAGGTCCGCAACGCGCTCCGCAGCCGTGGTGAGAACTGGCGCATGGCCCGCAAGCCGATTTCGCAGGAAGACATGGTCAAGCTGATCGACGATTCCCGCGTCTCAATCGGCGCCGAGCCGCTCTACTACTACAATCCGTTGACGGGTACGCGCTACGTGACGGCGGCTGGTTGCGAGGGCATTGCCGATCTTCCGATCGACACGATGCGTGCGCAGCTCAAGGAGGCCCAGACGATGCTGGTCCGCCGCAATCGTCTCGGGCACGTCGAGCTCGACCTCTTCCCCGTGACGACGCCGATCGACATCAAGCAGCAGTTCAAGGCCCTGGACGTCGATGGTCTCAGTGAGGCCGCGCTGAAGTCCGCGGTCCGCAAGATCGACGCCGAATGGCGCATGTCGATGCCGGCGGAGCTCCGCGAGGAATCCGTCGACAACTTCGATTGGCGCAATGCGATGTGCTCGACCATCACGGAAGAGCCGAATGACACGGCGACGGACGAGCGGGAGCTCATCCAGGGCATTTCGCCGGAGTTCTACCGTCAGATCGAATGGCTCCCGGGCGTTCGCGTCGACGACGGCGAGATCATCTTCGATCCGATCTGGAGCGAGTACGACCGCACGCGTGATCCCGAGCTTGCGCATCTCTGCGATCCGCGCGTGCGCAACATCCTCTTCAACCTCTCGCGCATCTTCGGCGACGTCGAGTACGTCAACGTCGGCCGCATCGCCCGTTCGCTCGCCCGTGATCCGATTGTGGGGTCCCGTCGCGGCAACGTCTACATCGTCCAGTATAAGCAGGCGAAGCGTCCGCTCGCTCAGATCTACGTCATCCGCTTCCAGAAGTGGGGTATCGCCGAGCATCTCGATGCGGGCAAGGACCTGTTGACGGCAATGCTGGAGGCGAACGACTATGCGGACTACATCATGGACCGTCGTCTGATGTGCCAGCAGCTCGGCATGGAACTGCCCGTGCGCGTCGGCTTCGGTCAGTTCACGGAACCGTACAAGGGCAACAATCAGTACAAGGGCACGACGGTTCGCGCCTACTACTACGTGCGCTCCTACGTCCAAGGCGTGGCGTCCGACAAGGTTCCTCCGGCCAAGTTCCGCAACCCTGCCTTCGCGCTTCGCTTCGCGCAGCTGATGGGTGCGGCCGCGGCGGTTGACCTGATTGTCGGTCGTCGTTCGACGGAGACGAAGGAGAACCTTTTCGACAAGAACTACGAGGTTCTGCAGATCGGGTCTGACGGGCTCCCCGCGCATCTCTCGGTCACGGACCATGCCGGCAGCTTCGTGAACTATCTCCATACGTTCGAGGATTCCGTCTCGCCGTACGCGAACGTCATCCGTCGGCGCGTGAAGTATGTCGCCGACGCGAAGGGCTTCGCCGAGGCCTACATCGGCGCCTTCAAGTCCAAGCTCGAGGAGGTGCAGGAGAAGTATCGCGCGCATCGCCGCGCCTTCGACGACCTGTTCGTGCACCGTCCGTTCGACGCGGCCGGTTCCGGCGCCTACCGTTGGGCGAAGACGCTTGAGCGTCTCGACCGGTGCGATCCTGCGCAGGTTGCTGACTATCTCCGGTCCGCCATCAACGCGTAATCGGGATGTGGAAGTATATCGGCAGAAGGTTGCTTGAAGTGGTTCCGACCACGTTCGGCATCCTTCTGTTGACCTTTCTTCTCTTCAACGTTGTCGGCGGTTCGCCTGCCTTGTCGATTCTCGGCAAGAACGCCTCGGCGGAATCCGTCGCGGAATTCAATCACCGTTACGGCTATGACAAGCCGCTCGTCATCGGCGACGGCAACGTCTTCGATTCGCAGTTCTTCAATTTCGTGAAGGGACTGTGCCGCGGAGATCTCGGTTATTCGACCGAGCTCAACGAGCCGGTGGCGGACATCTTGAAGCGCGGTGTCGGTCCGTCTCTCTCGCTGACCTTGCCGATCCTCGCAGGCGGCACGTTCATGGCGCTTGTCTTCGCCTTGCTTTCCGCGGCCTATCGCGGCAAGCTCGTCGACAAGATGATTCTCGTCGGATCGACCGTGCTGATGAGCGTCAACTACGTCGTCTGGGTGCTGGCGGGACAGTTCCTTTTCTCCTATCGGCTCGGTGCCTTCCCGGTCTGGGGCTACGGCGGTTGGTTCTATCTTGTCCTGCCGGTTCTGATCGGCATTGTCAGTTCGCTTGGTGTCGACATCCGTTTCTTCCGTACGGCGATCCTCGACGAACTCTACAAGCCCTATGTGCTGACGGCGCGCGCGAAGGGTCTTTCCCGGGGCGTTATCATGACGCGCCACGTGCTTCGCAACGCCCTCATTCCGATCGTCACCTATGTCTCCCTGTCAATCCCCTATCTCTTCACGGGTTCGCTGTTGCTGGAGAGCTTTTTCGGCATCCCGGGGCTCGGCTCGGTGTCGATGAATGCGATCAACTCGTCGGACATGGCGGTGGTCCGTTCGGTCGTGGTGCTGGGCGCGCTCCTCTATCAGTTCGTCAATCTCGTAACGGATCTCCTGTACGCGGCGCTGGATCCGCGGGTGCGTTTGTCGAGGTGACCCCTACACGAAACGGTAGTGCCATCTTCCTGTCAGTTTGCTATAATAGGGAACATGAACAAGACTACTCTTCTGGCGATGGCCGCGCTTGCGGCGTCTGGTTGTGTGACCTGTGCAACGGCTGACGAGCTGAAGGCCAGGGTGACATTCGGGGACAATGAGATTCGTCTTTATACGAGTCCCTTGGCCTATGAGGTGGTGAAGGGCGGACAGACGGTTGTCCTGAAGACGGGCATCGGCCTAAAGCTGGACGGCGTCTGTTGCAAGGATGCGAAACCGCTTCGCGTCGACTCGAAATCCCTGACGGGGTCGGTCGCGACGCCGATCTATAAGAAGTCCGCCGTTGATCTCTCGGGCATTGAGAACTACGTTGATTTCGGCGATTTCGGCATCCGTCTCGTTGCCCGCAAGGACGGTGTCGCCTACCGCTTCGAGACGAAGAAGCCGGTCACGGTCACGTTCGAGAACGCGCCGCTGACGATTCCCGCGAAGGCGCGATGCTGGTTCAACCGAACGGGCAACATCGGCTGTGAGGAGACGGTCCCCGAGTTCGCGGATGCCGCGAATCTCAAGACCGATCCCGCCAAGGTCATCTACCTTCCGTTCGCGTATGGGGTGGACGGCAAGGTCGTGGCCGTCACGGAATCCGACGTCTACGACTATCCGATCTGGAACTTCCGTACGGTCGAGCGGACTGGGGACGGCGTGAAGCTGGGCTGTGACTACGCTCGCTACCCGAAGACGACCGAACGCATCGGCGGCTGGGGTGCCGTGAAGGGCCTCTCGACGGGTGGCCGATGGGTCAAGGTCACGGCGAGCGAGGACTATCTCGTGAAGGCCACCTCCGCCCGTACGTATCCGTGGCGCACGTTCGTGCTGGGCGAGAAGCCGGCGGATCTCCTGGGCGCCGACATCGTCTTTGCGCTGGCGCGGCCGCAGGCCGACGGCGCGGACTTCTCGTGGGTGAAGCCGGGCAAGGTTGCGTGGGACTGGTGGAATTGCTTCGACAACGCTCCGCAGGGCGCACCGAACGGCGGTTGCACGACGAAGACCTACGAGCGCTTCATTGATTTCGCGGCGAAGACGGGCGTCGAGTATGTCATCTTCGACGAGGGCTGGAGCGAGGCCCTGAACATTTGGAAATTCCATCCAGAGGTGGACGTGCCGCACCTCATCGACTACGCCGAGAAGAAAGGCGTCGGCATCATCCTCTGGATGGCCTGGGCTCAGGTCTACGGCGAGGAGGAGAAGGTCGCCGAACATTTCGCGAAGCTCGGCGCGAAGGGCTTCAAGGTCGATTTCATGGATCGCGGCGACGCTCGTGTCACGCAGTTCCTCGCCGATTTCGCCGCGGCCTGTGCCAAGCACAAGATGGTCGTCGACTATCATGGCGTGTATCGTCCGAACGGCCTTCACCGCCAGTTTCCGAATGTTCTCAACTACGAGGGCATCCATGGCCTCGAGCAGATGAAGTGGAGCAAGCCCGACAAGGACATGCCGTACAATGACGTGGCCTGTTCGTTCCTTCGCATGACGGCG
>CALZAJ010000086.1 GCA_945613785.1 uncultured Verrucomicrobiota bacterium
ATCCGCAGCCAGTCGACCTCGGCTGGGAAAACATCCCTGTTCGGTTCAGCGATTCGATGGAAGATCGCATAGTCGATTCCGAGTCCGATGAGAATGAAGAAGCAGAGGAGATGGAAGAAGGTGATTGGCTCCTGCATGAGGACAAGAAACAGGAACGTCAGGACGGCGGCGGCGGCCGGAGGGAGAAAGACGGAGAGCGCGCGGCGACGGAAGACGCAGACGGCGGCGACGAACAGAAGCGTCAGGGCGACGCCCGCCTGGACAAGAGATTCGGACATGAAACGTGCGAACAGACTCTGCAGCAGCTTCCTCAGGTCGACGGACATTCCGCGTTCCCCGACAATCGCAGAGGCCGCCGCTTCAGGGAGGACAAGGAAATCCTCCCCCTCACGCGTGAAGGCCAGACCTGCCGGCAGATCCGCAGCCGAAAGGAAGACGCCCCCGGGCTCCTCGCCCAGTTTCGCCTTCAGCGCGGCGTTCTCCTTCTGCCAACGGGTCAGGTTGACGATGCGGAGCCCCGCGCCTCCGCCCGACAGCGAGGCGAACTTCGCCTCGCCACGCGCCATGACGGGAGCCGGCCTGTGGAAGACCGCCGGATCCGACGAGAAGCCGTCGTGCGCGCGGCGCGACAGCAGAGGCAGGCCCACGAGAAGCACAACCACCGCCAGCACGTAGACGAACGGAGCGAACCGAATCTTCGCCAGGGCGCGGATCGGACGGACCGTTCTGGCGAGCGGACGGACGAACAGCAGGACGCAGGCCGAGATCGCCACAAGGCCGGCGATGGTGAAGACGGACATCTGACGGAGGACGCTCACGCTCGAGAAGAGCAGCGGCGCGAAGGCGAAGCACGTCGTCACCAGCGCGCCCGTCAGCTTGCGGACGAAGTCGGACGCTGCGCGCTCGGACGAGAGCGCGTGGTAGCAATAGTCGACGCCGAGGCCGATGAGCGTCGTGCCGAAGAGGAAGGTGAGCGCATGGGGACGGCCCGGCAGGAGGCAGACCGCGCCCGTCGCCAGCAGGAAGCCGCAGGCGATCGCGCCGACCATCGGTAGGACGAACCGGAAGGATCGGAACAGGAGCCATCCGAAGAGAAGGACGGCGACGAGCGAGAGCGCGCCGAGCAGATTGACCTCGCGAATCGTCTGCTGCCGGGCAAGAACAGTATGGAACGGCGAGCCGCTGAGCCAAAGTCCGTCGTCCGCTTCCGCTTCACGGACGAGCGCGAGGAGTCCGCCCCCGGGAACGGACGCATCGATCGTCGTGCCGCGTCCCGTCAGGATGACGGCGCCCTCGGGGAGTCCCTCCGGCTGCAGCGCCTTGAGCGCGATAACGAAGTCGTTCAGGAAGTAATTCGGATCCTCCGCCTTCGGGAAGAGTCCGACGCCCGAATAGTCGCGTCGCTTCACGCTGCGACGGAGGCGGTCCAGCTCGCCCTTCTCCAGCTGTTCGCGCGCCTGAGGCGCCAGCAGGCCCTTCCCGTGCGTGCGCACGATCGACAGGAACGTCTCGGGATCCATCGGCGGGTCGAA
Organism: uncultured Verrucomicrobiota bacterium; assembly: GCA_945613785.1. Classification (GTDB taxonomy): domain Bacteria; phylum Verrucomicrobiota; class Kiritimatiellia; order RFP12; family UBA1067; genus UBA1067. Next base: position 1,533 of record CALZAJ010000086.1, read on the forward strand.
CGGATAGCGTGCGCGCAGATCCTTCGCCCGCGCCTCGTCCGCACAGAGCACGCGGACGGAGTCGGCCGAGACCTCATTAAGGCGGCGGACGACGGAATCCCCCGGACCCTTATCGCCGATCAGGGAGAAGAGATCTGTCTCGACGCCCTTGCGGAGTCCGAAAACGGCAATCGCACCGGCCAACGCCAGTGCGACTGCGAAACCTATCCTCCCGATACCCAAGGCTTACCTCAGCTTTTCGTCGATGCCGCGCTCAAGGCGCCAATGGGCGGGAAGCGTCGGATCGAAAGCAACGGATGCAAGGTCGACCTTGAAGAATCCCTCGTACGACTTCGAGCCGTTCAGGCCCTTCACCGAGAAGGCCACCTTGGTCGTCCCTTTCGGGACGCGGCCGACGATATCGACGACATCTCCGCGATAGAGGTTCTTCAGCATCCGCGGATAGGCCTCGGCCTGGGAGGTGGCAGAGAAGACGATGCGGAGGTCACTCAGGACCGGGTCGCGGAAGCGCTCGCTGAGCGTCTCGATGCCGGCGCCGGCCTTCCAGCGCGACCCGCCGTAGATGAAGCTTTCGCCGCGGTTGCCATGGGTGAGGACATCGATGAGTTCACGGTTGGCGGATCCCTTGACCCCGAACATGTAGACGGAGATGAGTCCGTCATTGAGCGACGTGAACTTCGAAAGGATCTGCGCGGTCTCGCTCACGCCCGCGTTCGCATCACCGTCCGTCACCACCAGTGCGATGAGCGGACGCGCCGGGTCGCGCGGAAGCGTCAGGACCGAACGGATCACGTCGAAGACGTCGGTGCGTCCGTGCGCCGCGAGCGCGTTCAGCCACTTGTCGGCCTTATCGAAGGACGGCTGCGTGCAGTCCTGCCAGCTGCGGAACGCATACTGGAAGCGGTCGCGGAAAGCGACGAGATTGAAGCGGTCCCCCGTGTTGGTACAGGAGCGCAGGATCTTGCGGGCCGCCGCACGACAGCTCTTCAGACGGTCGTTGCCGATCGAGCCCGAGGCGTCCAGCAGCACGACGACGTCCTTAGGGACCGTCTGGAGTTCGACGCGCGGATTGACGCGCACGCGGAAGTAGAGCCAGCCCTTGCCGTCCGCCGTATTCTCGCTCGCGGACGTCGCGACGACGTTGACGAACTTGGAGAGTTCCTTGGCGTCCGCCACATCCAAGAGCTCACGGACGGCCTTCTTCTCCTCTTCGACGACCTTCTCATCCACCTGCGCGAAAACTTCCGTCTCCGGGACGAACTCGCGGCGCAGCTCGGATTCCTGCGGATTCTCACGGATCTTCACCACCTCACGTTCGGCGGCGGCGGACGGCTCAAAGGCGACCGCGGGTGCCGTGAACATCGGAATGTCGGCCGCGGGCAGCGCCAGCGAGTCTGTCGAATCGGGAATGGCGGAGACCTGGGCCTGCGGCATCGGGGCAGTGCTCTCGGCGATCGGTGTCGAGAACGTGCTGCCCGGAACGTTGTCAACATGGATCTTCTCGGACATGAACGGCGCGACCTCGAGCGCGGGCTGGGCCACGACTTCTGGCAACGGCAGCTTCGGCGCCTCGGGGATGGCCTCCCGTTCAGGTGGCGACAGCGTCGCGGCCGTCGGCAGAAGGCCTTCGGCCTCCGCCTCGGGGGATTCGCGCACGGCCTCGATGTCACGCACCACGTCCATGCGGATCATCTCCGGAGCCGGCTGCGCCTCATGGACCTTCATCGGACCGCGGTGATGAGGACGCGCCGATGCCGGGGCGACCTGGGTCATCACCTGCGGACGCATGTACAACATCAGCGCAACGTGCACGACGACCGAGGCGATCATCGCGAACAGAATCACATCCTGACGATGTTCTTCCGTCATTTCGCCTCCTCCGCATGCTCCTCGAGGATCTTCTTCGCCTCAGCGGTAATCTCGGGATTGTCAAAGAGCGTCACCACGACCGTCGCATAGGCGCAGGCCCCGTGGTAGTCGGTCATGGCCTCGCTGTTCTTTGCGAGCCACAGGTAAGCGCGGGCGCGGCGGGCCGCATCCTTCGCGTTCAGCGAGACCGCTTCCTTGAGGATCTTGTCGGCCTCCACGTGACGGTCGGCCTTCGACAGAAGGATGCCATAGCTGAGCGCGGCCTCCGGGGCCGATTCCGTACGGACCTTCTCGGCGAAGGCGAGCGCATAGGTCTCGATCGCCGAGGAGAACTCGCCGGCCGCCTCTTCGGCCTGCGCCTGAAGAATGTAACCGGTCTGACGCCAAGCGGGGGTCTGTCCGTTGGCCACGAGCGCGCGGGCGCACATCTTCGCCTCTTCCTGGGCGTCGTCGCCCAGCTTGCAGGCGAGGAGGAAGCGCCCGACGCCATTGAGCTTCGCCGCGCTCATGCGCTCACAGGCGCCTTCACGCACCAGTTTCGCATAGGCCGTCTTGGCCTCCAGCTGACGTCCGGCCTTGAAATCGGCGTCCGCCAGCAGCAGACGCGCTTCGCGGGTCTGGTCCAGCGAAAGGCCGAGCTTCAGCGCTTCGGTCAAGAGCTGACAGCCCTCCGCCTCGTGTCCGAGACGGTTCGCCGCAATGCCGCGCCAGTACAGCGTCTCGGCCTTGCGCTTCGCGTTCTTGCCGGAGGCCTGGGCCTCGGCCAGTGCAAGATCGGCCGCAGACCACTTCTGGGCGCGCAGATCGATCATCGCCTTGCGGAAGAGCGCCTCGGCCGCATCGTCCGTACCGGGGAAGTCCTTTGCGACGCCTTCGTACTCGGCAATCGCCTCCGCCGTGCGCTCGCCCTTCTCGTAGGCCCAAGCGAGACGGAGGCGGTCAGACGAGCTCTTCGACAGGGCCGCACTGCGCCTGGCCGCCTCGATGACACCGATGGTGTCGCTCGACTTCTCGGCGGACTCGAAGGCCATGCGGGCCAGCGGAAGTTCAACCGCCTCGCGATAGCGTCCCTGGGGGAAACGGTCGAGGTAACCCTTCATCAGCGTCTTCGCACGGACGGAATCACCGGACGAATAGGCACAGGCCGCCAACAGGTACGCGGCATCGTCCGTCTTGCCCTCGCCGCACAGCGCGGCCGCGTCGGCGAACTTGCCCGTCAGGTAGTCGCTCCAGGCCGCCATCGTGCGGGCGTCGGTGGCCCGGGTGTCGGTCGGATAGACCTTCAGATAACGACGGAAGAGGGACGAGGCCTCGCCGTAGCGCTTGGATGCGTAGCTCTTGGACGCCGCAAGGTAAAGCGCCTCACGGCCCATTTCCTTGTCCGGACCGTAGTGGAGATCCATCAGCTCGCCGATTGCCATGCGGCGGACGGACGCATCGGCGTTGTCCACCGTCATCGACGCATGACGGAACTTGGCATACGCCGCATAGTGTCCCTTGGGCGCCAGCTTGACGCAACGCGCCAGGGCGTCGGCATCAGCGGCCAGCACGCCGTAGTGGTAAAGCGCGGCCGCACGGATGTCGGCCGGCACCTTATCGGAATCAAGCACCTTGAGCTCGGCCTTCTGATCCGCCTCGGACCCGGCCAGGGCGCGCATCAGCCGCGCGCGGCTGGCGTGACGGGACAAGGGATGCTTCTCCAGCAGCTCGCCGTAGAGCTTGCGGGCCGCGGCCTTGTCACCCAACGCCCGCTCGCATTCGGCGAGACGGTAGAGCAGCTCGTCCGCGGCAATGCCCTCGGCGCCTTTGACGGCGACGTACTCGGCCTTGGCGTCCGCATACTGTCCGCGATCGAAGAGACGGTCGGCCATCGACATGCGGTCTGACGGAAGAACCGCGAGAGCGGCGGCGAAGACTAGCGTGGAGGAGATCATTTGCCGCGGTCTTCGTTGGAGGTCGCGAGAGAGAAGTTCCAGACGCCCGCGCCACGGCAGACGTCAATGACTTTCACGAGCGCGTCGTAGCTGGTCTCACGGTCGGCGCGGATGATCACCGCCTGACCGGGATAGAACTTCGCGATCTTCGTCAGGCGCTCGCCGAGTTCCGCATGGGAGAGGGACGCGCCATTGACCCGGATGGAACCGTCCTTGGCGATGTTGGCGATGATCTCGCCCGGCAGACGGTCGGGATCGTCGGAGGTCTTGGCCGTCGGCAGCTGGATCGAGATCTCGCTCTCCCACTGCGAATAGACGCTGGCCGTCACGAAGAAGCACAGCAACAGGAAGATGACGTCGAGCATCGACGTCAGCGCCAGCGTCGCGGGCTTCGAACGCTGCTTAACCGCGAACTTCATCGGCCTTCTCCTCGAGTGCCGCGATCAGGCGGGAAGCGCGACGACGGAAGATCGCGTGCATCGCGAGGGACGGGATGGCGACCACGAGGCCGAAGATCGTCGTGACGATCGCCTGGGAGACGCCCTGGGCGAGCACGACTGGCTTGGCACCGGCCGAGACATCGGCCGCAATGCCGCCGAACGCCTGGAACATGCCGAGAACCGTACCCAACAGACCCACGAGCGGCGCGATTGCCGCGATGTCGGCGAGCCAGTCAACGGCCGCGAACACGCGTTCCGCGATGCGTCCGCCCTCGGCCGCCGGATCCTTCGCGTCCTTCAGACGCGGAAGCATCTCGCGGATGAAGCTGCCCTGGCGCTGCGTGAGCCAGAGATAGAGCATCACCGTAAGGGACATCACCGAAAAGAAGGCGAGCACCCACATGAGGGGTCCGCCGTAGTTCCACGCCTGTTCGAAAGTGATCGTGTTCATGGGTCAGATGATAATGGTTGATGACGAGCGGTTCGTAATTAGTGGCGGAAGGAGCGCTGGCCGGTGAAGACCATCGCGATGCCTGCGTCGTTCGCGCAGTCGATCACGTCCCAGTCGCGGATCGCGCCACCGGGCTGGACGACCGAGGTGATGCCTTCGCGCAGGCCGACCTCGAGACCGTCGCGGAACGGGAAGAACGCATCGGAGACCATCGCGCAGCCCGGCAGGCCGCCCTTCTCCGCCTTCGTCTGCTCCATGATCTCGGCCTGCTTCTTCGCGCCGTCCTCTTCGCCGAAGACGAGACGGAGGTCGTTGAAGGGCTTCTGGTACTTCTCCCACGCGATCCAGTCGGCGTGCTTGGTGTACGCCTTGTCACGCGCGATCTCGGCGACGCCGACGCGGTCCTGTTCGCCCGTACCGATGCCGACCGTGACGCCGTCCTTCACGTAGAGGACGGAGTTGGAGGTGACGCCGGCCTCGACGAGCCAGCCGAACACGAGGTCCTCGTATTCCTTGGCGGTCGGAAGGCGGTTGATCTTGTATTCCTTGAAGCTGACCTCGCCCGTCTCCTTGTTGGTGATCTTGCGGTTGCAGTACGCGGGCATGAAGTCCTCGGGCTTGCG
>CALZAJ010000087.1 GCA_945613785.1 uncultured Verrucomicrobiota bacterium
GTCTTACGGGACGCCTCAAGCGTCGCCGCGCCGTTGTAGATCGGAACGACGACGCAAAACGTCATGGACGCTTAGCGCTTGGACATCGCGAACGCGTAGGCGTTCTGGAACATGCGCATCCAGGGTCCGTTGACCTTGAACACGCCCGGGTTGTAGCTGAGCTGACACGCACGGAAGCCACGCTCCGGGTGCGGCATCAGGATCGTCGCGCGACCGTCGGTCGTCGTGAACGCCGTCTGACCGCCGATCGAACCGTTCGGGTTGTACGGATAACGCGTCGTCGCGTTGCCGTAGTTGTCCACGAAGTGCGCGGCACAGATCGACGGCGTAAAGCCGTCCGTCCACACGCGGCCTTCGCCGTGCGCAACCGCAATCGGAAGGACCGAACCCTCCATGCCCTGGAAGAAGATCGACGGCGACGGCTCGAGCTTGATGCAGGAGTAACGCGCCTCGAACTGCTCGGAGATGTTGCGGACGAACTTCGGCCACCCTTCCGCGCCCGGAATGATGTCCTTGAGCTGCGAAAGCATCTGGCAGCCGTTGCAGACACCGAGCGAGAACGTGTCGGGACGCTCGAAGAACGCCTTGAACATCGCCTTGAGCTTATCGTTGAAGAGGATCGAACGCGCCCAGCCCGAACCCGCGCCGAGGACGTCACCGTACGAGAAGCCGCCGCAGGCGACAAGGCCCTGGAAGTCCTTGAGGTCGACCTTGCCCGAGATGAGGTCGGACATGTGGACGTCGACGGACTCGAAACCGGCCAGCGCGAACGCCGCGGCCATCTCGATGTGCCCGTTCACGCCCTGCTCGCGCAGGATGCACATGCGGGGCTTGGCGGCGGCCTTGCCCTTCTTGGCCGGAACCTTCACGGCCTCTTCCGGATCGAACGTCAGGAGGTAGTGCTGACCGGGATCGTTCTCGTCGAGTCCGTTGTCGTACTCCTGGCGCGCGGAAACCGGATTGTCACGGAGCGCCTGCATGCGATAGGTCGTCTCGGACCACGCACGGCGGAGGAACGTGAGGTCGGTGTGAATCGCCTGACGCTCGCCGACGAAGACGTCGAACACACGCGTCGAACGCGAAACCGCACCCGCGAGGACCGCCGGAACGCGCGCGGCCTTGAAGATCTTCAGGACCTTCCCGAGGTTCTTCTCGGAGACCTGGAGAACCGCGCCGGGCTGCTCGTTGAAGAGGACCTGCAGCGCATCGCCGTCAGGCAGCTTCGCGACAATGCCGCGGCCGCCCGTGATCGCCATTTCGGCGAGCGTGGTGACAAGACCGCCGTCGGAACGGTCGTGGTACGCGAGCGCGAGCTGATCACGGACGACCTGCTGCATCGCATTGAAGAAACGCTTGAGCGTCGCCGCGTCGGCGTCGGCATGCGTATCGCCGAGCTGACCGTAGACCTGCGCCAGCGCCGTGGCGCCCAACGGCATCTCGCCATTGCCGAGATCGATGTAGACGAGGAACGTGCTCTCGTCCTTGGGATCGGGCTTGAGATCAGGCGTCAGCGTGAGACGGACGTCCTTCACCGGCGCAAAGCTCGAGACGACGAGCGACAGCGGCGCGACCTGCTTCTTCTGCTCGCCCTTCGAATCCTGCCACGTCGTGTGCATCGAACAGCTGTCCTTGCCGACCGGAATCGAGACACCAAGCTTCGGACAGAACTTGAGACCGACTTCCTCGACGGTATCGTAGAGGACCGCGTCTTCACCGGGCTCGCCACACGGGGCCATCCAGTTCGCGGACAGACGGATCTGGCCGATGTTGCCGACGTCCGCCGCCGCGAGGTTCATGATCGCCTCGGTAATCGCCATGCGGCCCGACGCCGGACCGTTCAGGAGCGCGATCGGCGTACGCTCGCCCGTCGCCATCGCCTGGCCTTCGTAGGTCTTGTAGCCCATCGTCGTCACCGCGCAGTCCGCGGCAGGAAGCTGGTACTTGCCGACCATCTGGTCACGCGCCACGCGGCCCGTGACCGTACGGTCCGTGATCGTGATGAGGAACGTCTTGTCGGCGACCGCCGGAAGGTGAAGGACGCGGTTGAGCGCGTCAATCGGCTTCACACCCTCGAAATTGGTCTTCACGTGCTTCTTGGTCACGCGCTTGACGTTGCGGACCATGCGCGGCGGCTTGCCCAGAAGGACCTTGATGTCCATGTCGATCGGACGGTCGCCGAAGTGCCCGTCCTGCAGCACGAGCTGTCCGTCACCCGTCGCCACGCCGATGAACGCAACCGGGCAACGCTCGCGGGCGCAGAGGCCCTCGAAGAACGCCTTCGCCTCCGGCTTGAGCGCGAGCACGTAGCGCTCCTGCGCCTCACAGCACCAGATCTCCATCGGGTTCATCGACTTCTCTTCGTTGTGGACCGCACGGAGCTCGAACTTGCCGCCCGTCGCCTCGACGAGCTCAGGACAGCCGTTGGAGAGACCGCCCGCGCCGATGTCGTGAATGGAGAGAATCGGATTCGCCTTGCCGAGATAGGAGCACGCGTCGATCACGCCCTGGCAGCGACGCTGCATTTCGGCATTGCCACGCTGCACGGAATTGAAGTCGAGCGCCTCGGAGTTGGTGCCCGTCATCATCGACGAGGCTGCGCCGCCGCCCAGGCCGATGCGCATCGCCGGACCACCGATCTGGACGATAAGGGACTTCTCCTTCACGTCCTTCTTCTGGACCTGCGAATTGCGGATCACGCCCATGCCGCCCGCAAGCATGATCGGCTTGTGGTAACCGCGGAGCTCGCCCGCAATCTCGCCTTCATACGTACGGAAGAAGCCGCAGAGCTGCGGACGACCAAACTCATTGCCGAACGCGGCGCCACCGATCGGACCCTCCGTCATGATCTGCAACGGCGTCGCCAGACGCGTCGGGAACTCGGCGAAGATGCGCTCCCAGGGCTGCGGATAGCCGGGGATACGAAGGTTCGAGACCATGAAACCGCAGATGCCCGCGACCGTGCGCGAACCCGTGCCCGTCGCCGCCTCGTCGCGGATCTCGCCGCCCACGCCCGTCGCCGCGCCCGGATCGGGGGAGATCGCCGTCGGGTGGTTGTGGGTCTCGACCTTCATCAGCTGCTCGAGCTGATCCTTCTTGAACGAATAGGTGTTGGTCTTCGGATCAATCGCAAAGATGTCCGTCTTGAAACCGGTGACGACGGACGAGTTGTCCTTGTACGCCGAAAGCGTGTCCTGCGGACGCTTCGCGTGCGTGTTCTTGATCATCTCGAAAAGAGAATTCTTCTGCTTCTTGCCGTCGATGATGAACTCGGCGCCGAAGATCTTGTGACGGCAATGCTCGGAGTTGACCTGACCGAACATCACGAGTTCGGTGTCCGTCGGATTGCGGCCCGCCGCGGCGAAGCTCTTCGCCAAATACTCCATCTCGGGCTCGGAAATCGCCAGGCCAATCTCAACGTTGGCCTCGCGAATCGCCTCGACGCCCTTCCCAAGAACGTCATACGTGCGACCCGGCTTGGGCTCGGCGACGTCAAAGAGATCGGTCAGGTCACGATAGACGCCCTCGGTCATCTTGTCGTAAAGCGCCGCATAGGCAACAGCCGAAAGCGGCTTGGAAACACGGTAGCGAATGCCGCGCTCGACACGCAGAATCGTCTTGAGACCACAGTTGCGGAAGATGTCCGTCGCCTTCGTGGACCACGGGGAAATCGTGCCCTTGCGCGGCGTCACAAAGAAGTCCGCCCCATCACAGGCCCCGTCCGCGTTCAACAGCGTCGTCGCACGCTCGAGCTCCGCAGCCGAGGTGCCACCCTCCGCCTCCTGAATCGCATAGACCCAACGGGCGTCAATCGTCACAGGACCCAGGGTCGGATCAAGCTTCGCGATCGCATCGTTGATGGCATCCAGACGGAACGGCGAATAGGCGGCGGAACCAATAAGCAGAATCATGCTAGTTTTCTCCAGAATCAGGCAGTTTGCGAAGCGGTTTTGAAAGTTAAGATGTATTATAGCAAAAAATCGCCCCGCTGCGGGCGATTTGTGCGTTATCCTGTAGGGTCTCCGCTTAGAAGCCCGGAAGGTTCATCTGGCCGGACACACAGACCTTCCGCCCCTTGGACAGCGTCCGATCGGACGTATCATAGACCACGAACTTAATTCCATCAAAACGACGCGAAAGCTCCGCTTTAATGTAATTAGAGACGCTTTTCACATTGCCTTTGTCATCATCGGAGAAGCCAATCGCTACACTGCGATCCAAGCCGCCCGTCCGCTGCAGCATATGAAAGACGTGTTCAACGAAATCGCGGATGGCGAATTCCTTGGCGAGCTCGGGACGCGACGCGGTCGTGGCGGTCGCAAGCTTCTCCTTGTAGATCGGATCCTCCGCCATGCGCGCCTTGAAACCGTCATAGGTGACCGCCGCATAGCGGCACATACCGAGATAATAGTCAAGCTCCTCCGCATCGGTACCGAACGTCTCGACCTTGTCGAGCCACTTACGGTAGCCGCGCAGATTGGACATCATCGTCTCCCGCTCGAGCGGCGAGAGCGCGTTCTCGATGAAGATGCGGACCGCCGCCTCGATCGTCTCAGGCGCATGACCGCGCGCCGTGACAATGGCGAAGATGCGCCCCTCAACCAGCGTCTTCTTGAAGGTGTTGTAGCTCGGCGACGGACGCTCGCCGGCCGAGACCCTCGCCAACGCCGCCATCGTGTCCTCGATGAAGTGATTGGGCTCACCCTCATGCTTGGGATCGGCAAAATTGCGGAACGCCGCGGTCCAGCCGCCCTCCGTCGGCGGACGATAATGGTCGGTGTCGGCACGGACGAGCGCAAACGTCGAAGTCGACAACGAGACCGGCACCCACTCGCCCTTCTCGTTCAGATGCTCCATCAGGATCTTCGTCGGCATGTGCAGGATGTTGTCATCCCAATCGAAGATGTAGTACTTGAAGTCCCGATTGCAGACCTCTTCATTGACATAGGGGATCGGACGCATCATGCAAGCTCGCCTTCGAAATCGAATCCGCAGACCTTCACGAGCTTCACGCGAAGGAAGTCACCGACCTGCACCTTGCGGGCCTTGGGCGAGTCGAGAAGATAGGTGACGCCATCGACGTCCGGCGCCTGCGAAGCCATGCGAACGACGCCCGGGGCCACGCAAAGCGCATCATAAACCCCTCCGACCAGACGCTTCGCCTTGACCTTCCAGAGCTTCGCCTGATCGGACATCACAAGCCTCTCGCGGGCCTCCGCCACCGTGCGGGCGGGACGTCCCTTCATCTTCGCTCCCTTCGTACCCTCCTCGGGCGAATAGGCGAAGGCGCCGAGATGATCGAACTGCATCCGCTTGAGATCGGCACGAAGCGCGTTGAACCGAAGCTCCGTCTCACCTGGGAACCCGGTCATCACCGTCGTGCGAAGCGTAATCCCCGGCACCGCCGCACGCAACGCCTCCGCCGCGACGAGCGTCGCCTGGATCGCCGGGCCACGGTTCATCTTCTCCAGGACGTCAGGATCCGTGTGCTGAAGCGGCACGTCCACGTACTTCACCGCGTGCTTGCCCGTGTTGAGCCAGTCGAGGAACTCTTCGGTGATCTCACTCGGATATGAATAGAGGACGCGCACCCAGAAGTCGCCCGGCAGCCTGTCGAGCTTCCAGAGGAGATCGGGGAGCGTGCAGCGCTTCTCCTTGAGGTCGCACCCATAGAGCATCGGATCCTGCGCGACAATGTTGAGCTCGCGACAGCCGCTCTTCAGCAGCGCCTTCGCCTCCCGGAGAATCGCGTCCATCGGACGCGAACGGTACTTGCCGCGGATCGCGGGAATCGCACAGTAGGAACACCGATGCGCACAGCCCTCGGCGATCTTCAGATAGGCGAACGCCTTGCCCGTGAAACGCAACTCGGGCATCTTCGGCTCGATCCACTCTTCCGGGACACCCTGCCAGACGTCGACGCCCGGGAACCGGGCATGCGCCTTGGGATAGCGCTCGGGATAACAGCCCGTGACCACGACCTTGCCGTAGTTCCCGTTCTGCTTGAGCTGGATCGCACGCATGATCTCGGCCTCGGCCTCCTCACGAGCAGACGCGATGAAGGCGCAGGTATTGACGATCACGACGTCCGCCCGATCGGGATCCGGGGACATTACGCAGTCCTTCTTCAACAGGTTGCCCGCCATGACCTGAAGGTCCACGGCGTTCTTGGCGCAACCGAGGGACACGAGGGCGAGGGTGGTCTTTTTCTTCGTCATTGGGCGGATATTATAGCAAAAGTAACCTCGTCCCGCGGAGGTGACAGGATCACTTTCCCCATTCGCGCAGACGCTGGAAGAACGCGTAGAGCGCGGGCACGAAGATGATGCCGACCAATACCGCGGCCAGCATGCCGCAACACGTGCAGATGCCGATGGCGTTCATCGCGCCCGCACCGGCCCCCGAAACGAACACGAGCGGCAACACGCCGATGATGAAGCTCCAGGCCGTCATCAAGACGGCGCGGTAACGCAGATTCGCGCCCTTCACCGCCGCTTCCTTGACCGGCAGCCCCCGATCGCGTTCCTGCTTCGAGAACTCGACCATCAGGATCGCGTTCTTGGCAGCCAAGCCGATCAACATCACGCAACCGAGCTGAGCATAGACCGAGAGCGCCGTGTCCGTCAGCCAGAGCCCCAGGAAGGCGCCCGTCAGTGCGAAGGCGACGGACAGCATCACGGGGACGGGAATCATCCAGCTCTCGTACTGGGCGACCAGGAAGAGATAGGCGAAGAGGACGGCCGCGGCGAGCAGCCAGAGGAGCTGCCCCTCGTTCTGCTTTTCCTGCAACGCCA
>CALZAJ010000088.1 GCA_945613785.1 uncultured Verrucomicrobiota bacterium
GATGGTTGGGGTATCCAACGGGGCTGACCGCCGAGCAAGTGCGTCGCTTGGAGCCGTTGCGTACCTTCCGATTCAAACGACACAAATATCATAACCTTTCCGCGTCCCGCTTGAAGGCAATCGAGAATTTCCTGCGTAAGAGAGTTAACCAAATCATTGAGTACGGAGCAAAAGCTGACGATTTTCTGAAGGTATCGAAAGAAAGTGTCACTGTAAATCCGCAAGAATCGTCGATGATTGGCACTGGAAGCATTGAAGCGAACATGAAGGCTGATCCGTATGTTACGGCTGATGAATTGGCCGAACTGCTAGGTGTGAGCCGTCGCACGGTATTGCGGGCGATTGCTAAACTGCGCGAATCGGGGCGCATCACGCGCGTCGGGTCCGACAAGACCGGACATTGGCTGGTGAAGTAATGGATGTCGCATCATATTTGGTGGATATGAATAAACCTTTTAAGATTGCCCTCTGCATTGTCCTCGTGCCGTTTGGACTGGTGCTTGCCCTCGTGTTGCTGCTCGCGGCCTATGTCTTTGTGATGTCGGGAGATATCGAGCCGATCGACGACTCGGATCTGTAGATTGAGGAGCAGGTTGTTGCGGACAACGCGGCTTATTTCGAGGGGCTGCACGTAGCGGTCTCGCGTTCCTCATACAAGGTCACGGAAAGGGACGTTCTGATATTTCCGCCCATCTCGGCATTGATGCAAGGAGCGAACTTGCTGCGGTTGAAGGCCTTGCGCGAAGTCGAGCGCAACGAATACGAAGCGGCCTTGTTGACGCTGCGGGACCTGTCAGCATTTGCAAGGCTGGAGCGTAGAATCCATGATCTGGGCAGGCATCGGTACAACCTGTTGGATTGGTCCGCCCGACTCGACGAAAAGATTCAGGATGAAGAGTTCCGCAAGAAGAAACCGAGTAGCGGGATGCGGTAAATGATATAATTCTCCTGTGATGGATGTTTGTGAACTTTGTCCCAGGAAATGTTGTGCGGCGCGCTTTGGCGCGGATCCGAAGGCCGGCTATTGCGGCGCGCTGAATGCGCCGCGCGTCTTCCGGTGGGGTCCGCATTTCGGCGAGGAGCCGCCCATTACGGGCGAACGCGGCTCGGGCTGCGTCTTCTTCTCGCGGTGCACGATGAAGTGCCTCTACTGCCAGAACTCCCCCTGGAGCTGGAAGGGCGAGGGTGTCGACAAGACGATTCCCGAACTCACGGAGATCTTCCGCGACCTCGCACTGAAGGACAAGGTGGAGAATTGGAATCTCGTTTCGCCGACCCCATACCTTCCTTATATCCGCGAAGCCGTCCAGCCGCTCTTCAAGGAAGGCATCCGCCTCCCGTTCGTCTGGAACTCCTCGGGCTACGAGCGCCTCGAGACGCTGGAAGAATACCGTGATCTCTGTGACTGGGCGCTCTTCGATCTCCGCTATGCGAACGACGCAACCGCCATCGCCGCCTCCCAGGCCCCTGGCTATGTGAAGGCCGCGCGCGCCGCTGTGAAGTGGGCGTGGGATAGGACGTGTGGGACCTCTGGGACGAGTAGGACGGGCGGCTTGATCGTAAGAGTGCTGGTGCTACCGGGCCATGCCGATGAGGCAATCGAGAACCTCGCGTGGCTGGCGACGGAGGTTTCGAACGAAGTGCCGATTTCGGTGATGGCGCAGTATACGCCCGCCTACAAGGCGCTTGAGACGCCGCCGTTCGACCGTCCCGTGACCGAAGAGGAATACGAGAGCGTGACCGAAGCGGCAGCGGATTTCGGTTTTGAAAACGGGTGGATCCAGGGCTACGAGGCCAGCGATCCGAAGCTGGCGCTCCTCGGGGAGAACATGGGCGCCGATCATGGAGTGGTGAAATGACCGACGCACACTGCCATCTCGTCCGCGGCGAATCGCGGCATCTCATTTGCGAACCTCGGACGGGTGAGGTCGGTGCCGATGACATCGTCTTCTATGGTACGCATCCCTGGTATCTGGATGGTTATAATGAGGCCGCGCTTCGCGCCCGACTCGAGGCGAATCCCTCGGCGGGTGTCGGTGAAATCGGTCTCGACCGTCTCAAGGACCGGAACATTTCGCCGCGGATGCGCGAAATCTTCGAGTCACAGCTGAAGCTGGCGGCCGAGTTCCAGCGTCCGGTGGTTCTGCACGGCGCCAAATGCTGGGGCGAAGTGGTCCATGCCGTCCAGCGAATCATCAAACAAACAATCAATCAAACAAATCAAACAATCTCCAGACCTCCCGCCTGTCTGTTCCATGGTTTCTCGCGGTCAGGGGGGCTTTTGCCGGACATCGTGGCGCTCAACGGCTTCATTTCCGTCGGACCCGCAGTGCTGAACGACCACGCGGTCAATTACCGCAAGCTCGTGCAGGAGATTCCGCTGGAGCGCCTGCTGGTCGAGAGCGATGCGACGGCGGAGACCACGGCTGAGATTCCGTCCGTCAAGGACATCGCGGCGAAGCTCGCCGAATTGCGCGGATTCTCCCTGTCCGCGCTTGAAGAAATTCTCGAAAAGAATCTGGAAAACTTCCTCGGCCGGTCCCATTGAGGACTGGAGGGCCCTATGGAAGAGCAAGGAAAGACATCAGACCTCTACGCCGGCGATGCGGCGTGGCAGGAGTGGTTCGACATCTGTTCGGTGGACGGATGTGCGGCGGCGCATGCCGAGAAACTGCGCGCGCAGGTGACGCGGGCGATGTATGCGCGTCTGGCACGGTTGGACATCTCGCGGGAAGATGCAGGCGCGGATGATCCAGTCGCGTTCTTCGACAGCTATTTCAAGCTGAAGGGGACGCGGGACAAGAAGAAGCCGCTCAAGTCCTACTTCGCGTATCGGATGAAGGTCGAGGGACGACGCATGGTCGATTTTGTCTGCGGCACGCTCTTCGGCGCGGCGGCGGGACGCATTCACGACATCGTCCTCGAGTGGGTCACGGTGATCAAGGGCTGGAAGGCGCGCTCGGTGCGTGATGGCGAAGGACTTCGTCACACGGTCTTCGAGCGTCCGTTGGCAGACGATACCGCGGCGCCTGAGGCATCCGTCACCGTCGATCCGGCTGCGTATCTCGACATCCGTCCGATGATGCGCACGATCGATCTTGCGCTCACGAACGTCGCACGGAAAATTAATCTGGAAAAACACAAGGTTGCGTCCCTACTACTCATGACGGCGCGGGATCTTTCGCTCAACGGCGCGGGATTCCTCGAGGCAATGGGTATGAGCAAATCGGGTGCGTATGCGGCACGGGACAAGGCGATGAAGGCAGTGAAACGAGAACTGGAGAAGGCCGAAGGCGTGGGTACGCCGCTCTTCGGACGCGTCCTGCTCGCGACCTGCGAAGCCGCCGTTCCGTCCGTCATCCGCATCCAGATGGGAGGCGCAGAATGAAGACGGTCTTTGAACAGGAATGGGAACTCTATCGTCGCGGCGGCTGGAAGCCGTCGTTTACGGGTGAGACGGCGCTGGGCGAGGGAGACTTCGATCCTGCGGTAAAGGCGGGCGAGATCCGCATCTTTGCGGACATGCCGCGTCCCTTCGTCGCGCTCATCGTGCGGAAACTCGCGACGGGCGAACGGATGCTCGTTCCCGTCTCGCCGTTCTCGGTGCCGGCCTCGTCGCGTGAACGGCTCGTCGGCGAGCGTGTCTTCCAGCTCTGGAACGCGTGTCCCGCGGCCAAGGCGTTCACGGACCGCAGCTGGCTCGTGGCGCGTCTCACCGATGAGGAGACGGAGGAAATCGCCGCGGCGGTGAAGGCGTCTGACCCCGGCCGCATCCAAGACGGCGTCGGTGCGGTCGCCGAGTACGAACGCGAATTCCTCGTCGCGGGCGGGAGCTTCGTTCCGTTGGTGACGCCAGCGCCAGTGCGCGTTAACGCGTTCCGCCGCTACGGTGCCTGGAGCATTGCCGCGATGGCGATGATCTGTCTCGGTGCGACGTGGATGCTGATCCGCGAGGATGTGACGCAGCAGAGCGGTGATGCCGTTGGGATGCCGGCGATCGAGGAATCGGCGGACGTGGAGGAGGCGGCTTGTGAGATGATGGAAGTCGTCCCGGCGGCGCCGGAACCGGCGCCAATGCCTGAGCCCGTGCTCGATCAGGGGCGTCGGCTGGAACGTCTGAGGAGACTGCGCGAATCCAATATGGATGCAAGTCCGCGGCGGATGAAGGCGGCGTGCGAGCGGGCGCCTGTGGCGAAATGCTTGGCCCCTGATCAAGTGATGGCGCTGCAGGGCTGCATCACCCCAACGTATCCGGAGACCGAGCGCTATGCGGAGTATGTGGAGAATTCGTTCCGCAACCCGGTCACGGATCCGCTCTCGACCTTCGGACTCGACGTCGACACGGCGAGCTACACGAAGATGCGTCGGTTCCTGACGGAGCAGAAGCGTCTGCCTCCGCGAGAGTCGGTGCGTCTCGAGGAGTACGTCAATTACTTCGACTACGATTATCCGGAGCCGCAGGGTGAACATCCGATTGCGGTGCGGACGGAGCTCGCGGCGTGTCCGTGGGCGAAGGACCATCAGCTCCTGCGCATCGCCTTGCAGGCGAAGAAGGTGGAGACGAAGGACTTGCCGCCGGCGAATCTCGTGTTCCTCTTGGACTGCTCGGGCTCAATGAGCTGGAACGGCGGTTTTGCGATGCTTCAGCAGGCCATGCGGCTGTTGGTCGACCAGCTACGGGACGAGGACCGGGTGGCGATCGTAACCTATGCGAGCGGGACGCGCGTGGCGTTGCCGTCGACGTCGGGCAAGAACAAGGCGAAGATCCGCGCGGTGATCGACGGACTCGAGGCCTCGGGCGGCACGAACGGCGAAGGCGGCATTCAACTCGCGTATGAGGAGGCCGTGCGCAGCTTCGATCCGAAGGGTAACAACCGCGTGGTGCTGATGACGGACGGAGATTTCAACATCGGCATCAGCACGCCGAAGGCATTGGAGGACTTCATCGCGACGAAGCGTGCGACGGGGGTGTTCTTGTCCGTGATGGGCGTCGGCAGCGGCAACTACCAGGACGCGATGATGAAGAAGCTTGCGAACGCGGGCAACGGCAACTATGCCTACATCGACGGACTCCTCGAGGCGAAGAAGGTCATGATGACCGAATTCGGGGGCACGCTCTGTACGGTCGCGAAGGATGTGAAGCTGCAGGTCGAGTTCAATCCGTCCGAGGTGGCGGCGTATCGTCTGCTCGGATACGAGAGCCGAAAGCTGGCGGCGCGTGACTTCAATGACGACAAGAAGGACGCGGGCGAGATGGGCGCGGGCCATCACATGACGGCGTTCTACGAGATCGTGCCGGTTGGGACGACGAATGCTGTCGCGTCCGTCGATCCGCTCCGCTACCAGACGGCGGCGAAGGGGGCGAAGGGCGAGCTCGCGACGGTGAAGCTCCGCTACAAGGAGCCGAAGGCGGAGACGAGCCGGCTGATGGCCCAAGCCGTGAAGGCCGAGATCGCGAAAAAGCCGTCCGAGGACTTCCGTTTCGCGTCCGCCGTGGCCGAGTATGCGCTGTGGCTCGCGCAGTCGGAGCACAAGGGTTCCGCTTCGCCGGCTGCGGTCATCACCCGAGCCAAGGCCGCGAAGGGGGGCGATGCGAACGGCTATCGTGCGGAGTTCATCCGTCTGGCGGAACAGGCCGAGCTCCTGAAGGCGCAGCGGTAGTCGCTGGCTAGCTGGTTGCTGTAAACACGGCCTATCCTTGACTGATTCGCCGTAAAGGGATAGAATTTAGGAATAACTGAAAGGTGTTCATAAATGAAGAAACTTGCTTTCCTGTCTCTGGCCGTGTTGACATTCGGAGCGTTTGCAGCCGAACCCAAGATCCCTGCCGAATCGCAGGCCGTCCTCTTCCTTGATCTGGCCAAGTCCCTGGCGCTTCCCGCGTTCAAGGACGTCGCGGTTCCGGACGAGCCGTTCGCGCCGGGCATGCCGAAGCTCAAGGACGTCAAATGGGCGCTCCTCACGGCGGACAAGGTGGTGATTCCGCCGCCGAACGCCAAGAGCTATGCGCTGCCCTCCCTGGCGTTGGCGGTCAGCGGCACGTTTGACGCGAAGGCGGCGCTCGAGGCCTCGGTGAAGAGCGAAGGTCCTGATGGCATCAAGTTGACGCCGCTTGCGGGTCTTCCGTTCCCAGCCTGGTCGATTCCCGTCGATCAGCTTCCGGCCGCCGCCGAGCAGGAGGAGCTCAAGAAGATTACCAACCTGAAGCCGTGCGTTGGTGCGGTGGCGAAGGATGTCGTAGTGCTCGCGGTCAATCCCGAGACGCTGAAGGCGCAGGGGTCGCTGTTTGGCGGCAAGGTCACGGGTGGCGACTTCAAGAAGGCGATGCCGGCGTGCTGTCTCGGTCTCAAGGTTTCGGGCGTGGACGCGCTCATCGCCGCCGGTGAGGCGGAGGCCAAGAAGGCCGGCAAGCCGGCGGATCCGACGTCCGAGCTGTTCAAGGGTCTCAAGGTCGTGCGCTTCACGGTCGATGCCGGGGAAGGCGCCACTCTCAAGCTGAAGCTCGCCGGCGCCTGCAAGGACGAACAGTCGGCGCAGGGCCTGGAGACAGGACTGAGCATGTTCACGATGCTGGTGAAGGAGGCGGTCAAGGGCCTGAAGGTCTCCCGCAAGGGCAAGATCGTCTCGGTCTCCGGCGAGGTGAACCCGCAGGAGCTCATCGGCATGGTGCAGATGAGCATGATGGGCGGACAGGGCATGATGGCGACGCCTCCGGCCGCCACGGCGGAGTGATCATGCGCATCCTCTTTCTGAGTGACATCCACGGCGTGCCGTCGGCCCTTGAG
>CALZAJ010000089.1 GCA_945613785.1 uncultured Verrucomicrobiota bacterium
CCAGATCGTCTACGGCCGTACGCAGTCCGCGTTCTCCGACGGCGGTCTCGTGATCGGCGCCGGCCTTGAGGACCTCGGCAAGGGTCTCCGTTCGATGGTCGGTACGATGTACGCGACGAAGGCGAAGGGCCCCCGCTACCTCGAGATGACCGAAGGCTACTGCACGCGTATGGCCCTCAACAAGGACGGCGAAGTCATCGGCTACGAGTTCGTCTCGCTCGGCAAGATGACCGACTTCATCAAGAAGGGCATGACCCCGAACGAAGCGTGGGAGAAGGCCAAGGGCCACTACGGTCAGTTCGAAGGCGCGGCCAAGTACATCGATCCGCGCAAGGAATAAGGAGGAACTTAAAATGGCATGTGCTAAGAAGTGCGCTAAGAAGGCCGCTGCCCCGAAGGCCGCCGCCGGCGAGAAGCTGTTCGAAGGTTACGAGCGTCGTGAGGCCAAGATCCTCGCCGCCCTCAAGCCCTACGGCATCAAGTCCATCCTCGAGTGCGCCGAGATCTGCAAGAAGGCCGGCATCGATCCGTACAAGATCGTCGAGGAAACCCAGCCAATTTGCTTCGAGAACGCCAAGTGGGCCTACACCGTCGGTGCCGCCATGGCGATCAAGAAGGGCTGCACGAAGGCGAAGGACGCCGCCGCCGAAATCGGCGTCGGCCTCCAGGCGTTCTGCATTCCGGGCTCCGTCGCTGAGAACCGCCAGGTCGGCCGTGGTCACGGTAACCTCGGCGCGATGCTCCTCGACGATGCGACCGAGTGCTTCGCGTTCCTCGCGGGCCACGAGTCCTTCGCGGCTGCCGAAGGCGCCATCAAGATCGCGCTGAACGCGAACAAGGTCCGCAAGACCAACCTCCGCGTCATCCTGAACGGTCTCGGCAAGGACGCCGCCTACATCATCTCCCGCATCAACGGCTTCACCTATTGCAAGACCGCTTTCAACAACAAGACCGAGAAGGTCAAGGTCGTTGAGAAGAAGGCCTTCTCGAAGGGTCCGCGTGCGGCGGTCAACTGCTACGGCGCCGACAACGTGCCGGAAGGCGTTGAGATCATGAAGCTCGAGAACGTGGGCGTCTCCATCACGGGCAACTCCACGAACCCGACCCGCTTCCAGCATCCGGTCGCCGGCACCTACAAGAAGTGGTGCATCGAGAACGGCAAGAAGTACTTCTCCGTCGCTTCGGGCGGTGGTACGGGCCGTACGCTTCACCCCGATAACATGGCCGCCGGTCCGTCCAGCTACGGTATGACCGACACCATGGGCCGTATGCACTCCGACGCGCAGTTCGCGGGTTCCTCCTCGGTTCCGGCGCACGTCGAGATGATGGGCCTCATCGGCATGGGCAACAACCCGATGGTCGGTGCGACCGTCGCGGTGGCCGTCGCCGTCGAAGAGTCCTTCAAGAAGTAATCCTTCTTCGAAAGCTCGATCAAAGGGCGCTGCGGGTTTCCCGCAGCGCTTCTTTTTTGTCTTTCGTGGCAGATTGGGATGTGCTCCGATTCTCCGCTCCTCTGCTTCTCGGCGTTGCGGGTGTAAAAAGTTGACTGGATTTTGGTATAATATCCCCCGTTGATCTGCGTTATCTCTTATGACGCACAGTGCGCAATCGAGAATTTAAAAACACATAAGGAACACGAAAATGGCGGTTTATGAGTACACGGGTGTGGTTGAGGAGGTCTGTCCCGTGCAGACGTTTGCGAGCGGCTTCACCAAGCGTGATGTCATCATCGGCAATGATGTCGATTCTCCGAGCAAATATCCGAATCCGGTGAAGTTTTCGTTCAAGAAGGACAACTGCTCCCTGGTTGACTCCGTGAGGAAGGGCCAGCGTGCGAAGGTTCGCTTCGTGATCGATGGTCGTCGTTGGGACGGTCCGAAGGGCACGCAGTACTTCGTCGATCTGACGGCGCTGGGCATTGAGGTCCTGAATGCCGACGGCTCCTCGACCGAGCCAGTGCCTGCTGCGGCGATGCCAGACTTCCCCGAGGATGCGGGTGATGTCGACGACATGCCCTTCTAAGGAGTGTTTGACTGCTTGATTCGCGATTCAAGCAATCAAGATTCTATGCTTTGGCGAGAAGTCCTCTCTAAGGCCTCGGCCTTTCTGGACACAAAGGGAGTTCCGGACGCACAGGTTGCGGCGGAACTCCTTGTTGCGCGCCTGATGAACTGTGGGCGCGGAATGTTGTCCGGGGTGCTGGATAAGGAAGCTCCGGAGAAATATCTTGAGGCGATGCGCCGCGGTATGGCGCGGTTGGCCAGAGGCGAGCCGCTTCAGTACGTGTTGGGCGAGTGGGATTTTCGCACGCTGACGCTCAAATGCGATTGTCGGGCGCTTATCCCCCGTCCCGAGACGGAGGAACTCGTCACGCGGGTCTTGCGCCATCTGACCCAGGCACGCCAACAGGCCAATGCCCAAACGCCCCTGATTGTCGACATTGGCACGGGCACGGGGGCTATCATTCTGTCGTTGGCGAAGGAGTTCAAGGGGCCGGCGGTGTTCCTCGGAACGGATGTCTCCGAGGAGGCGATTTCGCTGGCGAAGGAGAATGCCGCGGCGTGCGGACTTTCCGAGCGCGTGAAATTCGTGGTGATGGACGGTCTGGACGACTTTGACGAGCCCGAATGCGTGGACCTGATTGTCTCGAATCCGCCTTACATCGAGACATCGGTTTGTGACACGCTTGATCCGAGGGTGAAGGATTTCGAACCGCGTCTGGCGCTTGACGGAGGCCTCTCGGGTCTCGACTTCTACGATCGGTATCTGGGGGACGCGCTCAACATCCTCAAGCCGGGCGGCGCGGTCTTCTTCGAAATCGGCGAAAACCAGGGCGACGCTCTGCGCAAGCTGATGGCGGACTATGGTTTTTCCGACATCCGCATCGAGAAGGACTACGCCGGTCACGATCGCTACGCGATGGCGATCCTGGCTTGATTACCATTCAATCGGCTGTTGTCCGTGCTCCTGCAGGTAGGCGTTGGCCTTGGCAAAGGGATGGGAGCCGAAGAAGCCGCGATAGGCCGAGAGCGGCGAGGGATGAGCCGACTTGATGACACAATGGCGCGTTTCGTCGATGAACGCGCCTTTTTTCTGCGCGTAGGATCCCCAGAGGATGAAGACGAGATTTTCGCGTTCGGAGGCAAGGGCGTGGATGACGGCGTCGGTGAAGACTTCCCAGCCCTTGCCCTGGTGGGATCCTGCCTTGTGGGCTTCGACGGTTAGGGTGGCGTTCAAGAGGAGCACGCCCTGGTCGGTCCAGCTCAAGAGATTCGGCATATGGCCGAGTTCCTTGGCGATGTTGACGAGGGAGGGCGGCGCTTGTATTTCGGGCGGGACATAGAAGCAGAGTCCCTGGGCCTGACCGGGTTCGTGGTAGGGGTCTTGTCCGAGGATGACGACCTTCACCTTGTCAAAGGGCGTGCGGTCGAAGGCTGCGAAGATTTTGCCGGCGGGCGGGTAGCAGGTGCCGTTGCGGTAGGCGGCGCGGACGAAATCCGTCAGCTGGACGAAATAGGGCTTCTCGAATTCCTGGTCGAGAACGGCTTTCCACGTGGGTTCGATTTTGACTTCCATCAGGGATATTCTAACATACTCGCTCCCTCTCGGGACGTCATTTTGATATAATTACAAAAATATGGCGAAGTCAGTTTCATATCGTAAAGAATTTTTTGATCGCGAGTACACGGCCAAGGAGGCCTATTCCCGTCTGTGGCAATATGCGCGCCGCTATCGTTTCCGTATCTGGGTTGGCATTATCTGCGGCATGCTGACGGCGGGCACGCTGATTCCTTTTTTCCAGGTCATCAAGCCCGCGTTGAGCAGTGTCGAGGCGCCGGCGCCGAAGACGATCCGGGAGGAGTCTCCGAAGCCGGCGGCAGAAGTGGTTGACGAGGTCGCGGGGGCGTCGAAGGACGACGCGGTTGCCAAGAGGGCGAAGAGCACGGCGAAGGAGTACAACAAGATCCGTGACTTCATGGCCAAGTTCGGCATCAAGTTGCAGAGCGAGGACGAGGAGCTGGGGCTTCCGTTGCTCTTTCTGGCGATTGTCGTCGTGCCGCTGGTCGCGTTGTTCCGCTGCGGGCTTGTCTTCCTGAATCATTACTGTCTCGCGTGGGCGGGGATGAACACCGTGCGGGACATCCGCAACGACATCTTCCGTCATGTCCAGGCGCAGTCGATGCAGTTCCACGGACGCATAGACGTCGGGCAGCTGATGTCTCGCTGCACGTCCGATCCTCAGCAGGTCCGCATGATCATTCAGACGGTCCTTCAGGAGCTGGCTCAGGCCCCGTTCGAGATTGCGGTCTCGGTCGGGTTCATCATCTATTCGGCGATCAGCAACCGCATGTTGCCGACGCTTGGCATCATCGTGTTCGGCTTCCCGCTCTTCATGCTGCCGGTCCTCTTCCTGTCCAAGCGGATCCGCAAGTGGAGCAAGAAGGCGCTGGAGCGTCTGTCGGTCGTCGGAAGTCGCATTCACGAGATCCTGACTTGCATCAAGGTCGTGAAGGCGTACAACACGGAAGAGCACGAGTGCCGCAAGTACAACGAGGCCGTGTCCCAAACGCTGAAGGCGACGATGCGGTCCTTGCGCTGGGGCCTGCTGGTCGGTCCGGCGGTCGAGACGGTCGGCATTCTGCTCATTTGCGCCTTCCTGGTGTGGTGCTATTTCGCGGGCGTCAAGCTTTCGACGATCATCCCGATGCTGGCGCCGCTGTTGATCATCTACCGTCCGCTCAAGCAGCTCTCCAAGCTGCAGGTCCAGATCGAGCAGGGCCGGGCTGCGCTGGCCCGTATCTGGAGTGCGATGGACGTCGAGATGGAACTGCCGGAGAATCCGGCGGCGCAGGACAAGTCGAGCTTCGAAGACAAGGTCGTGTTCAAGGACGTCTTCTTCCGCTACGACACGGCCGAGCGCAACGCGGTGGACGGCGTGAACTTCGAGATCTTGCGCGGCAAGGTCGTGGCGGTCGTCGGTGGCACGGGCAGCGGCAAGTCGACGATGTCGAGTCTGCTGGCGCGCTTCTTCGATCCGCAGAGCGGATGCATCACGATGGACGGCACGGATCTGCGTGACATCAAGGTGGCGGACCTGCGGCGTCTGATCGGATCCGTCCAGCAGGAGACGTTGCTCTTCAACGACACGATCGAGAACAACATCAAGTACGGTTCACCCGAGGCGACGCACGAGCAGGTCGTGGCCGCGGCGAAGATGGCGAACGCGCACGACTTCATCATGAGCCAGCCCGAGGGCTATGAGCGTCTGGCGGGCGAAAAGGGCTTCGCGTTGTCCGGCGGCGAGCGTCAGCGCATCGCCATCGCGCGGGCGATCTTGAAGAATCCGCCGATCCTGATCCTGGACGAGGCGACGAGCGCGCTTGATACGGTGACCGAACGGCTGGTGCAGGACGCGATCAACAATCTGATGAAGGATCGCACGACTTTTGCCATTGCGCATCGTCTGTCGACGATCCGCAATGCCGACCTCATCCTCGTGATGCAGGAGGGCAAGATCGTCGAGCGCGGCACGCACGATGAGCTTTATGCGGTGAACGGTGTCTACCGCAAGCTTTGTGACATGCAGAGCCAGAAGTAAGAAGGCTTGGGATGAACGACCGGCAGAAGGGCATCGCCTGCATCATTGCGAGCGCCTTTGGCTTCGCTCTGATGGCATTCTTTGTGCGTCTTTGCGATGACTTCGGGGAGTCCGTCTCGTGTTTTCAGAAGAGTCTCTTCCGCAACCTGATTGCCCTGTTCATCGCCGTGGTGGTGTTTGCGAAGGGACACCTGAGGCGCCGCGCCGCGGACGAGAAGCGTCCGTCGGTCGCCCGACTGCCGCTGAAGGCCTGGCTGTTGCTGCTCGGGAGATCCGCCTCGGGCATCTTCGGCATCTTCGGAAACTTCTATGCGCTGTCGATCATTCCGATCGGTGAGGCGATGACGCTCAACAAGACGGCGCCGTTCTTTGCAGTGCTCTTTTCCTGGCTCTTCCTCAAGGAGCGGGCGGGATTCCGTCACTTTCTCTTCCTGATGCTGGCCTTTACGGGTGCGATGCTGGTGATGAAACCGGGGTTCCGTCCGACCAACCTCGAGACGTTCGCGACGGTGTGCGCGCTTGCGGGCGGACTCGGAGCGGGCATTGCCTATACGTGTGTGCGTGAGCTCGGACTCCTCAAGGTCGAGGGCTCGTTCATCGTCCTGTTCTTCAGCGCGTTCTCGACATTGGCCTCCCTGCCGTTCATGCTGCATGGGGTTGATCCGATGACGCCGGCGCAGATTCTCATCATGCTGGGCGCCGGTTGTGGCGCGGCGGTGGGACAGTTCGGCGTGACGGCCGCGTATCGGTTCGCGCCGCCGCGGGATGTCGCGGTCTTTGACTACACGAATGTGATCTTCACCGCGCTCTTCGGGTTCCTGTCTTTTGCACAAGTCCCTGACGTGTGGTCGGTCCTTGGCTTTGCACTCATCGTCCTCGCGGGCCTCAAGTCGCGGAAGTGATGGGGCGCCGCAGGCGGATGTCTTGATCAGCTTCGGTGTGGTCCGCGGTTCAACCACCGAGGACACGGGAAGGCCGCTGCGCGGTAACGCAGAGGAGCTCAGGAGCAGAGGAGAGAGCTGGGGCGTTGCCTCAGAAACCGTGGGGACAGACCCCGCCCCCTCGGGGGACAGACCCCGCACCCTCTGACGCGGAGCCGCCCCTGCTGTCCCCACCGCGGCCGGGACGTCCGCGGGTACGTAGGACCGGTGCAGGGGGGGCAC
>CALZAJ010000090.1 GCA_945613785.1 uncultured Verrucomicrobiota bacterium
ATGACAAGGTCGGCGGCATGGACGGCGGCACGGCCCGTCGTGGCGACAAAACCGACGGCACCCGCCAGCAGAATCGAATTCAAACGCATGTCTAGTCAGTCCCTTTTCTTTTCAGCCTTAAAACCAGTGTCTTGTAAACCGGCACGTCGGCGCGTACGGTCAGCTCCCGACCCTTCCAGCCGCAGTCGGCGGACTTCCACGTCGCGCCATCGAGGATCTCGACCGCACCGCCCACAAAGACTCGTCCGTTGCCATGTGCGACAAGGCTGTGCTCGACATCAGGACAGACAAAAACAGGACAACAAACCGCCTCAAGACGACCTCTTACCTCACCATCAGCATAAGGCCGCCAAACTGGTACTCGTAGCAACCCATGTCAACTATGCGGCGCTTGATGCGCGGCTCGTTTTTGAAATCAACCGCACCAGTCATCCAGGATGAATTGACGCCAACATTCCGACAAGGCGAATCCCACGTCAGCGAATAATCGTCCTTTGCCGCATCCTTGAAGCCCGGATCATCCGAGATGACACCACGACTCGGGTCGGCTTCTGCGCCCTTGACGCAGACATGATCAAGCGTAACCGTGCCGTAGATTTCCCCAAGATAACCGTCCCAGAGAATGCTGTTGCGAACGGTCACCGCTCCACCATTCCTGTAAATGGAATAGTTGCGATTGCCGAAGAAAGTGCAGCCGTCGGCAATGAACGTACCTGCCGGACTGTTTCCTCCCTCAAGCATAACGCCACCGTCTTCCGTAATCTTGTCGTTCGTCCGGCAATTTCTCACAATCAGGGAATTACGAAATTCCACGGTCGCATTGTCCGAACCGCTGTAGAAATAAAGACCGCCGCCCTTATTGTCGGAAAGTTCGCATCTGTCCATCAGGAGCGACGACGGACGCCCCGCCACGCATATGCCGGCTCCGCGGTCCCCAGTGGCATTGCCCGACGTATTGCCGACGATCCGGCTGTCGGTCAGCGTCAGGAACGTGTTACGCACGGCAAGTCCGCCTCCCGGTCTGGACTCAATCCAGTTGTTGGTGATGACGCAGGACTTGACGGATGCCACGGACGTCGCCATGAAGTCAAGGCCAGCAGCACCCGTACGCTGCCACGGTTGCACATTCGTCGCAGGGCTGACCTTGGCACCACGAATTGTGATCCCCTCAATGGCAATGCGCGATGAACAGACGACCCGCATAGCGCTCGCCGAGGCCCCCGTTGCATCAATGACGGTCTTCGCCGCGCCCTCTCCCACGAGCTTGACGCCACCAGCCTCAATGAGCTGCAAAGGAAACACCTCCCCTGCCTTCAAATCATACACGCCCGCGCCGACATGAACCGTAAGACAGTCGTTCACACCTGAAAGCGCCTTTGTAATCGTCCGATAGGGCGCAGCTTCGGTTCCCGCATTTGTGTCATCACCAGCACCAGAAGCGGCCACCCAGACCTCACGCGGCGCGACCGCCGTCTCTATCGGATAGGTGTAGCCCAACCCCTTCGCCGGACTGTCGGCGAGAAGATGATAGCCGTCGACGAAACCAGGGTCATCGCCCATCCAGCAATTGCGCACGCCCGTCGACACATCATTGTAAAACGGCTTGTAGTTACCGGCTATGATGGAATCGCGAATCTCGACAGCCCCCGTCTGAAGTGCCGCGCAGGCATTGTCGGCAATCGTCGAGTTATAGACCTTCAGTCCCGAACATTCATCAATCGCCGACTGTCGGCCGAAATGTCCGTAGACAAGGCAATTGCGAAGAACGCCCGTACAGTTCTTCATATAAATGGCCGTGCCATAGGCTTCAAAGTAAGCATATTGTTTGTTTGGATCTTCGTAGGTATTCCGCGCAATCACACAGTCCGTCATCTCGGCCGAAGCCGAATCCTGCAGATAGATTCCGCAGCCGAGCGGACGGCAGTTCGCCATATACCCGACATAAGCGCTGTTGCGGACGATCTGGCAGTTCAACAGCTTGGCGGACGAGGAAAGCAGGGCGATTCCACCTCCACCCACCGAATTGTTGCTTCCATATCTGGCCACATTGTTGGACACGATGCAATTTGAGAGTTCAATTGCGCTTGAATTCTCAATACGCAGTCCGCCGCCATGAGCCAACGCGCCGCTTGTCCCAGTCATCCGACCGTTGCAGAAGCAGATGTTCCTGAGCTTGAGGCCCGAGCTGGCGAGCACATACATGACACGACTGTTCGCACCGTCCGCGTCGAACGTAACCATCCCATTATCAGGCCCCGCAATTGTATAGCTCGACGCGCCATTGATTGTAATCGGGAACGTCTCTCCGCTCTCAACGGAACACGTTCCCCTGAGAATCCGCACGGTCGCGGTGTCCACGCCCATTGAAATCGCCTTCGTGAGGGTCTTAAAGGCGTCCTGATCGGATTCTCCTCCATTGCCGTCATCGCCCTCCACCGGATCGACATAATAAGTCGCCGTCGCCTCCAGCTGCGCTGCAGGATGGTGATACCCAAGGTCCGCAAAACCCGTGTCGGGACCCCGGCCGATCGCTGCATACTTCCCAGCGAAGGCCAGGTCTCCGGCCTTCATGATGCTTGACGCATTAATGGCGGTACTCGCCGAATCAAGGTAGTAATTGCGCACAAGTTTCGCATCGTCCCTGATCGTCCCCGTGCCATCCTCCGCCATGACATCGCGGAGCACGGGTTTCTGCTGCTTACCGGAAACGGCCGCCGCCGTATGACCGTAAAAGACGGAAGCCGAGACCTCGCCGCTCCATGCAACATTGTTCCCATTTTCCGCATAAAGGCCGCGAGCCCCATTGTAGGCAAAGGTACAAAACGCAACCTGAAGTCTGCCGCCGCCGCCCCATTGCCGAATCTTACCAGTATGAAGCGCATCTGCGCTCGAAGCATTAGCCTTCAAGAGCTGATTCTTGTAGAAAAGACAGTTCGTAACTGCGCAGGAAGTCCCCGTATCTCCCGTACACAGCCCTGCACCACAGCTCAAATAGTGGGAGTTGACGACCGTGTTCTCGTAGATCTGCGAGTCGGTGATGATGGCTTGGGCTCCCTGTTCGACGCAAATCCCAACACCATAGATTGTGTTGTAGGACATTACTTTAGCATCCTTATCCGCACTGTTGCCGTGTATCCGGCATTTGGTGACAACCGCCGTCCCGTATGAGATGTTGACGGCTACGCCATAGACCACAGTGTCGCCCGACACCATCTTGGCATTCGAATAGAACTTGTGCCCGTGGATCTCGCAGTTGCTGATCAGCGTATTGAGCGAATTCGTAGCATAGACACCGAGTCCCGTGGCCGCACGACCGGAATCCCCGTCCATGTAAGCTCCAGTGATCTCGAAGCCGTCGACGGTCGCATTGTCTTTCTCGGCGATAAGAAGAAGTCGCCCCTTGTACCCGTCCGCCGGACAAATTGTGGACGCAGTTCTCTCGATGTCGCGGGAGCCGGGAAGCCCGCCTTCCGCATCTCCCGCATATCCACCCCTAAGCGCCAGGTTCGCCTTCGGCCAATCCAGTTGCTCGGAGACTGCGTATTTGCCGGTCTTCACGTAGATCGCATCTACCGAATCGTCGGTTGCGGCTGCGGCAAATGCTGCCTGGATTGTCGGCGCAGCCGTCGCCCAATCGGACATCGTCGTGCCGTCACCTGACGGCGCAACATAAAGAGCCCTGGCAGACAGGGATTCGCAGGCAAACAGAAATGCCGCTACCGACAGGACAACCTTGGTCGTTACCTTCATGCTGACCTCCATCTTAACTCGGATTCTCTATCTTAACTCGGATTATCGTAATTATATCAAAAAGATTGCCGAGACATACCCCCCTAGAATTACGGGGGCAACCTTCGTAATGCAAAATGATACAATACAGGCAAGTTATGCGTCTTCGAACCGCGATCAACGTCCTGTCGGCCGTCATTCTTGCCGTCCCTGCCCTTGCAGCGGAACGGAAACCGCTCGCCTCCGCGGCGGAACTGAACGAGGCCCTGTGGACGAATGCCACCGAGGCCGTTCGACGTCCCTTCGCGCTCCGCGGCACCCTGACCGCACGGCTTTTCTCCAGCGAGTTCGTCTTCGAGGACGCGACGGGACGATTCCTCCTGCACCTCGATCCCGGACAGAACCCGCGTGTCGGCGACATCATCGAGATTACCGGCCATGTCTCCGACCGACCGGACTTCCGGACGGAAGCCTGGTCGAAGACACTGGCCGTCGTCGGGCACACGAACGCGACGGTGTTCGCCGAACGCCCCCTCGCCTCCTTGCGCGGACGCGACTGCCAGGCGCTCCCCGTCACCACGTCCGGCTTTGTGGAGGAGGCCTTCCGCGACGAGGTCGACCCGGGCTGGTTCATCCTGATCCTCCGGGACGGCACCGCGTCCATTCCCGTTTCCGTGCATGACGACGGCTCCTGCGATGATCTCGCTACGCGCCTCTTCAGCCGGCGCATCCGACTTTCAGGCGTCTGCCTCTACAACATCAAGGGCGAGCGCCGCTATACAGGACTGCGCATCCTCGTCTGCAATCCGAAGGACATCCTGGTCGAACCGGACGGCGAAGACCACGGAATCGCCGCACCGCCCGTCGACTTCACGCCACAGGCCCCGGCGGACGTCGTCGCCCAGGGCCGCCGGTCCGTCCGCGGCACCGTTCTCACCGCCTGGCGCGGCACC
Source organism: uncultured Verrucomicrobiota bacterium (assembly GCA_945613785.1). Taxonomy (GTDB): domain Bacteria; phylum Verrucomicrobiota; class Kiritimatiellia; order RFP12; family UBA1067; genus UBA1067. Next base: position 4,683 of record CALZAJ010000090.1, read on the forward strand.
CGCGTGCTGCTGAAAACCGACGACAACACACTCCTGCGCGCCGACCTCGTCCGCGGCGAAAAGCTCCCGTCCGTCGGCGCATCCGTCGAGGCGACCGGCAACGCCGAGACCGACCTGCTGCGCATCAACCTCTCACAGGCGCGGTTGCGGCTCCTACCCCGTCCGTCCGGCGACGCCCAACCGACGTCCGCCGGCACACGGACGCCTCCCGCGCTTTCGCCCGCCGATCTCTTCCTGCAGAAGCCGGACGGCTCTCGGTCTCTGAACGGACAGGCCTACGGACGCATCGTCCGCGTCTGCGGCCAGGTGGCCTCGCATCCCCAGCCCGGCGTCGCCGGCGCGACGCTCGACATCCGCTGCGGCGACACGCTCCTGCCGGTCGACGTCGGAAACTGTCCGGACATGCTCGCAGACGCGCCCCTCGGCGCGACCGTGGAGCTATCCGGCGTCTGCGTCTTCGAGACCGAGAACTGGCGTCCCGGAAACCCCTTTCCCCGCATCACGGGATTCGTCCTCGTCCTGAACGACGCCCGGGACTTCCGCCTCGCGCAACATCCCTCGTGGTGGACGGTCCGACGGCTCGTCTCCGTCCTCGGTCTCCTGCTCGCAGTCCTCGCCGTCGCAGGCGTCTGGGTCGTCCTCCTGCGACGAACCCTCGCACAGCGCGGACGCGAACTCGAGGCCGAAGTGATCGCCCGCGTCGGCAGTGACTTCAAGGCCCACGAGCGCACGCGTCTCGCCGTCGAGCTTCACGACGCCATCTCGCAGAACCTCACGGGCGTCGCGCTGGAACTCCAGACCGCCGGACGCCGGGCGCAGGAGCCCGCTGCGATGCGCGAGCACCTCGTCCGGGCCGAGCGGTCTCTCGCCGCCTGTCGCGAAGAGCTCAAGAACTGCATCTGGGACCTCCGCAACTCCGCACTGGACGAAGCCGACCTCAACGAGGCCGTCCGGCGGACGCTTGAGCCGCACCTTGGAGATGCGACGCTCGTCACGCGCCTCGCCGTGCCGCGCGAACGGCTGACGGAGCACACAACCCACGCGCTTCTGCGCATCCTGCGGGAGCTGACGACGAACGCCGTCCGCCACGGCAAGGCCCGTACGGTCCGCGTCGCCGGATGCGTCGAAAACGGCAGGCTCCTCATCTCGGTGCGGGACGACGGCTGCGGATTCGACCCGTCGACGGCACCCGGCTTCGAAAGCGGACACTTCGGACTCGAGGGCATCCGCGAGCGCGTCGAAACCTTTGAGGGCGAACTCACCGTCGAAAGCGCACCGGGCGCGGGCACGCGCGCCACCGTCACCCTGAACATGCCGAACGAGGAACCCGCATGAAGAAGATCACGATCCTGATTGCCGACGACCACGCCGTCGTGCGCACGGGCCTTGCGGCCCTTCTCGCGACCGAGTCGGACTTCGACGTCGTCGGACAGGCCCGGAACGGCGAGGAGGCCGTGCGCGAGGCCAAGCGCCTTAAGCCGGACGTCGTCCTCATGGACCTCGTCATGCCGAAAACGAGCGGTGCGGCGGCCACGGAGACGCTGGCGACGGAACTTCCCGAGACGCGCGTCGTCATCCTGACCTCCTTCGGTGCGACCGAAGGCATCGAGCGTGCGCTCCGCGCCGGCGCAACCGGAGCCCTGATGAAGACGGACAGCGACACGACGCTCGTGAAGACGATTCGCCGCGTCGCCGCCGGCGAACGCGTCGTCTCCGGCGAAATCCAGAAGCTGATCAAAAGCGACCCGCCCCTGCCCGCACTGACGCCACGCCAGCGCGAGGTCCTCGAATCGCTCACGCGCGGACTCACCAACAAGGACATCGCCCTCGAACTTGGCATCCGCCAAGACGGCGTCGAACGGCACGTCAACGACATCCTAACGAAGATCGGCGCCGCCAACCGCACCGAAGCCGTCGCCATTGCCCTCCGCAAGCAGCTGCTGAAAATCTGACGGCCTGCCGTTTCACTTCGCCCGTTCGACACATTGCCATCCACGGGGGGACAGCGTACCCGAGATCGTGAGATCCGGTGTCTTGAGTTCGTAGGGCTG
>CALZAJ010000091.1 GCA_945613785.1 uncultured Verrucomicrobiota bacterium
AGTCCTTTGTTGAGTACTCTTTGGAAATCGGAGTAAGTCCTACTATAATAGCACAATCGGGGCGGAATGTGAAGGATTTAGCCAAGGTTAACAACCTTCACTTGGTGATGTAGATCTTCGCCATATCCGTCTTGAAACAGGACTTCTCGGACACGTCGATCTCCTCGAAAAGCTTTTCTCCCGGACGGATTCCCGTAAAGACGATCGGAATGTCGACGTACGGACGATATCCCGCCTGCTCGATCATCCCTTCCGCCAGGTCGACAATCCGTACGGGCTCCCCCATGTCCAAGGTGTAAATCGCCCGTTCCGACCGCGACGCCGCCTGCAAAACAAGCGAAACGGCCTCCTGAATCGTCATAAAATAACGTTTCATGTCCGGATGCGTCACCGTTATCGGCTGTTTTTTCGAGATTTGCTCTCTAAAAAGTGGAACGACCGAGCCTGAGCTGCCAAACACGTTGCCAAAGCGAACCGCACAGCAAGAGGCTGGACCTTCCAACGCCATAATCGCCTGCTCCGCGGCAAGCTTCGTCTTGCCCATCACCGAAACGGGATTGACCGCCTTGTCCGTCGAGATGAGCACGAAGCGGGCGACCCCGTTCGCCGATGCGAGTTCGGCCAGCTGACGCGTCGCCTCGGTGTTGTTGCGCCACCCCTCCTCTGGATTCATTTCCACCATCGGCACATGCTTATAGGCCGCCGCATGCAAAACGACCGACGGACGCTCCGCCTTGAACAGCGACTCCATCTTGGCGCGATCGTTCACGTCGTACATTAACGGCACGCACCGCGCATCCCGCATCGCCCGGTCGATCTCATAGAGCGCGTTCTCGGAGCGCTCGACCATCAGGACCTTGGCCGCGCCAGCCGCGGCGACCTGACGGACGATTTCACTGCCGATCGAACCGCCCGCCCCCGTCACCAGCACCGTCTTGCCAGAGAAGAAACGCCGCGCCACCTCGTTGTCAAAGGTCCGCACGTCACGTTCCAACAGCTCCTCGTCCTTGATGCGGCTCGTCCAATAGACACGCCAGAACCAACGCATCCCAATGACGCCAATCGTTCCCAGGAAGAACGAAATCACCGTGATCGAATACGGCGGACGGATATGCGCCATCGACATGTCTGGCGTCAGCACACGCATCGCCGTCAAAACCACGCACGCAAGCGCCATCGCCCCCACATACCGCGGCAGCTCGCTCCCGCGGATCCGCCGCCACGCCAGACGATAACACCCCGTGCCAATCAACGCCACGAGATGAACGACACAGACCGTGACAAAGCTCAACGCCGTCGCCCGCCAGCCCCATTGCGGACGCTGGAAGTCGAGCCGTAACGCAAAGGCCGAAAGATAGGCGACCCCCAGCACGGCCGTATCGACCGCCAGACCGACGACCCGCGTCGCCAGGAACTTCAACCAGGCGATACGGCTCCGCCGACAATCAACATTCTGGACAGGGACTTGCATCCATGGAATTATACCATATTAGGCCACTGTAGCAACGGTCGCACCGAGCCGAAGCCGTCGCCCGGACGGCTCAGGCCGCCAGGAGTGCAATCAACATCCAGATCGCGGCGGGCGCGAAAAGGAGCGAGTCAAACATGTCCAGGATTCCGCCCATGCCGTTGGTGAAGGACATCGTGGAGGAATCCTTGACTCCGACCCACCGCTTGAACTTCGACTCGACGAGATCGCCGAAGGTGCCGACGATCGCCGCCGTGAAGGCGACCGCGAGCGACAGCCACCACGGGAACTTCGTGAAGCCGGCAAAGCCGAAGGCCACGAGGCAGGAGCCGAAAATCGACCCGCCAAGCCCTTCCCAGCTCTTGCCAGGCGAGATTGAGGGACACAGCTTGTGATTGTCGACGAAAATCTTCTTCGACCCGAGTCCGAAGGCGAAACCTCCCATATCGGAGATCTTCACGACCGCCACGGTGAACAGGAGCCACAGGTTCTTGTGCACCAGCGCCACCCAGCCGAGCGTACCGAAGGCCGCCGCGAACAACGCCGTTCCGCCGATGAGGAAGAGCGCGAAAACCACGGCCGAGGGTTTCTTGATGCGCAAAAGCTGCACGTACTCAATGAGCGCCAACACGCCAAAGACGCCCAGCATCCACGGAAACACCCACACGGGCGCAAAGATGATCACACAGATAAGAATGGCCGCAATCGTCAGTGCGGTAACGGTACGCGTGGCAATCGGATTCATTTCAGCCGCCCCCCCATACGGCGTTCACGCTTGGAATAGGATTCCAGCGCCTTGTCAAATTCCGCCTGGTCGAAGTCTGGCCAGAGCGCATCAGTAAAATAGTATTCGCTGTACGCCGACTCCCACAGGAGAAAGTTCGACGTGCGGCACTCGCCCGACGTGCGGATGATCAGGTCCGGATCCGGCACATCAGGCGCATCGAGGAAACTGCCGAAGGCCGCTTCCAACGACGCGTGCTGCGCGATAAATGATGAATTGCGGCCGTATTCCTCCGCAAAGCGAAGCGCCGCACGAACGATCTCGTCGCGCCCGCCGTAGCTGAGCGCGACAATCAGCGTGAAGTCGCCGGCCTTCGTCTTCTCCTCAAGCGCGGCGATCTCCTTCTGCAGCTTCTCGCTCAGGTCCGAACGGCGGCCGATCACGCGGAAACGGACGCCTTCCTTGACCAGCGTCTTCTCCTTCGATGAGATGTACGAGGACAGGAGCTTCATCAACCCCGAGACCTCTTCCTGCGATCGCTTCCAGTTCTCGGTCGAGAACGCGTAAACAGTCAAATAACGGATTCCCGCCGCCTTGCAATAATGCATGCAGCGGTCGAGCGCCTCCGCGCCCGCGCGGTGCCCCATAAGCCGCGGCAGGTGGCGCTTTTCAGCCCACCTGCCGTTGCCATCCATGATGACCGCGAGATGATTCATCAGATGTTGATGCGAAGTGTCGTTTCGCGGGCCGGACCCACGGACAGGACGCCCAGCTTGGCGCCGCAGATCTCGAGAATGCGGTTGATGTACTTCTTCGCGTTCTCAGGAAGCTCCGAATAGTCGGTGATGTGCGAGGTCTCGCACTGCCAACCCGGCATTTCCTCGTAAATCGGCTCGCAATCCTTGAGCGCCTCGAGATCGGCCGGGAACGTCGTGTAGACGAAACCATCCTTGCGACGGTAACCCGTGCAGATCTTGACGACCGGGAACGTGTCGAGGACGTCAAGCTTCGTCATCGCCCAGTAGTCGATGCCGTTCACGCGGCGCGCATAACGCGCAATGACCGCGTCAAACCAGCCGCAGCGACGGGGACGACCCGTCGTGGCGCCATACTCGCCGCCGCGATCACGCAGCTTCTCGCCGTCGGCGTCAAAGAGCTCGGTCGGGAACGGACCCTCGCCGACGCGCGTCGTGTAGAGCTTCAGCACGCCGATGACACGGTCAATCGAACGCGGCGAAATGCCCGAACCCGTGCAGGCGCCGCCCGCGGTCGGGTTGGAGGACGTCACAAAGGGATACGTGCCGAAGTCGATGTCGAGCATCGTCGCCTGCGCACCTTCGAAAAGAAGGGACTTGTTCGCCTCGAGGTTCTCGTGCAGGAACTGAATCGTGTCCGTCACGTACGGCATGAGCGCCGAAACCATCGGGGTGTAAAGCTTGACCATATCCTCGGGATCAAGCTCGAGCGCACCGAGCGACTTGAGCTTGCGGTTCGCTTCCGCGACCTGCTTGCGGACGAGGTCAAGGAAGTCGGGACGCAGGATGTCGCCCACGCGCATGCCGTAACGGCCGACCTTCGCGGCATACGCTGGACCAATGCCGCGGCCCGTCGTGCCGATCTTCTCGCCCTCGGGACGCGCAGCCTCCTCGGCCTTGTCAATCGCACGGTGCCACTGCATCACCATGTGGGCACGCTCGGAAATGTGGAAACGGCCCTTGAGCTCGAAACCCCAGCTCTCGACCTGCTCAAGCTCGCGCATGAGATCAAACGGATCCATCACGACGCCATTGCCAATCACGCAATGCTTGCCGTTGTGGAGAATGCCGCTCGGAACAAGGTGAAGGACGTACTGCTTATCGCCGACGACAACGGTGTGCCCCGCGTTCGAGCCGCCTTGGAAACGGACAACGACATCCGACTCTTCCGTCAGAAAATCGATAACCTTGCCCTTGCCCTCATCGCCCCACTGGGCGCCGACCAATACGGTGTTCATTAGTTTAAGTCTTCCTTAAGTAGGTACAGTGAACAAAACCGTGCCTTATTGTACCAAATTCAGACGCTCGAGGAAAGGCGCGATATACGACTCGGGAACTTCCATCCCCAGATGAATCTGCAGCTTGTTCGCTCCGTGGAAATCACTTCCCGCCGTCTTTAAGTAACCTAAACGGTCGGCAATCCGCTGAAATTGCACGTCTTCCTCGACCGTATTGGCTTGGTAAATGGCCTCGATTCCGTCCAATCCGACCTCTTTAAGACGCGCCAATTCCCGCTCGGCAGCGGCATATTCCGGACCCGTCTCCTTCCAGTAGCGCCGCCAATACTTGGGGTGCGCCATCACGCAAAGGCCTCCCGCGCCATGAATGATGCGGAACGCCTCCTCCTGCGACGGATGAAAACGCTCCTCGTAACAACGCGTCTCCGCCGGGGCGTCATCGGCCAGATAGCGGTCGAACGCCTCCTTCACCGAAGCCACGTAGCCATGATCCATCAACCAGCGACCGAAATGCGGACGCGCCAGCACATCACCATGGGCATAGTCGTTGATTTCTGCGCCTAACCGAATGCCCAATCGACGGAAATTGTCAACAATCCGCTCGTTTCGCGCATTGCGTCCGTCCAGGATCTTCTTCAAGAAGACCTTGAGTTCCTCATTGTCAGGATCAATGCCCAGCCCGAGCAGATGAAAACGGTCAAAGCCCTCCCCCGGATCGATCGACAGTTCGATGCCCGCCACGAGACGCGTCCCAGCCCCCTGAACGGACAACAACTCCTTCACGCCATCGCAGTTGTCGTGGTCCGTTAGTGCAAGAACGGCGAAACCACCCTTCTCGGCCCTCTCGGCAATCTCCCGCGGCGCACACGTTCCGTCGCTCGCCGTGGAATGACAATGGAAATCAACGATCATATCGTTGGTCCCCCGCTCCCGACTGCGACAACCACCGCGCCTTGTAGATCTTTGCGCCTGGAATCGTCAGCGCCTCCCTGAAACCCGACTTCTCGTCGTAGATTTCCAGCGTATCCGTCCACCATTTCGTCCGAGCGACCGTGGCGAGATATTGCCCCTGCCCATTCGGATCAAAGCCTTTGACATCCAATCGTTCTATGAAACGGGACGAATCCCATGCCTGTGTCTGCAAATTGAAGAAGAGCACCTTTTCATGGGTCGTCAGGACAAGATACGGACCCCCGTTGACCGACGTCGGGCGCAAATCATGTCCACGACTGACGCCAAGATCGTTGAAAAGCCAGCTTTTCTCGACCTCGAGCGTGAAGTCACCCGCCGCATCGCATCCGACCTTGCACTGGTGCAACCCGGGCGTATCGACAACCCAAAGCCGCCTGCCGTCCCAATGAAGCCCGTGCGGCATGTCAAACGGGAAACGCTTCATCCGCTGTCGCGCAGGATTCGTCGCTGCATCCCCCTTCACGTCAAAAAGGAAAACCGCCGACCCATCCGAGCCGCCGGTCGAGACGACGGCAATCCGATCATCAGGCAGCGTCTCGATCGAATGACACCAACCCGGTGCCTTTCCCCAGGCGACGGCATTCGTCGTCGCACGGTCAATCACCGCCCAACGGGATCCGCAGGAAACCATCGCAATCTTTCGTCCGCCGTCTACGCTCTTGCACTCGGCGACATTCCCCGCAAATCCCGCGCAGGCGGCCCGGGGAATCGTCGGATTGTCCGCCGCCGTCCATTTCCAGACCAGACGCCCGCCCTCGTAGATCTTGATCGTCTGATCGGCCTGATCACAGACAATGATCGGCTTCTCGTCCCCGGCCAGCGACACAGCCGCCGCGCACGCCCCCCATGCGCAAACGAACGCCGCGATGATGCTTCTCGTTTTCATACCACGCATTATACCAGTTTCGGGGCGAAAACAAAACCACCCCCAATGGGGTGGTTCTCGCCGTCGTAACCGCGAACCGACGGATCAGTGAAGGATGATCACGAGACCGCTTGGAGCCGACATTTTCTCGGACGCTCTACACTTCAATCGAAGAACCGGTAGAACTGATACCACTGCAGCGGATGTCTCCGGACCTCCCCTTCCAGGAACGAGATGTAGTCGTCCAGCAGGTCCTCGGCGGAGAGACGCCGCGCACGGACCTCATACGCATTCCAGCCTGTGCTCACGCAGGTGATGCCATAGATAGGGCACTCCATCATCTTCGCAAATCGCAGCACGCCCTTCGGCCACTTGCACTTGCGTCCGAAAAACGGACGCACCAACGAGGCCTTCGACCCCGCCGACAAACGGTCGGCCGCCATCAACACGATTTCGCCACGTCCAATCGCCTCCTGCATCTCCACGGCCGTCTCCACCCCGATATCCTCGACAGCATGAAGCGTCAATTGACTGTTATCAAGATTCTTTGCAAAGATCTCTGTAAATATCGCGTTGTGTCCCATCTGCTGGAAGGCATGGACCTTCGGGGTCTGTCCCCGCCCTTGCGGGGTCTGTCCCCACG
>CALZAJ010000092.1 GCA_945613785.1 uncultured Verrucomicrobiota bacterium
ACCGTCGGCACCGAGGAGGACGTCTATCAGGCCCTCAATGCCGGCGCCAAAGGGTATGTGATGAAGGACTCCGCGCCGAATAACATCGTGGATGCGATTCGGGCCGTCGCCGAAGGCGGGTCCTATATTCCCAAGGAGATCAAGGCGCTCTATCAGGCCCGCCGCGATTCGCCCGAACTGACGCCGCGCGAACTCGAGGCGCTGACCTTCCTCTCGCAGGGACTCTCCAACCGCGAGATCGCGGCCAAACTCGGCATTTCCGAGGACGGTGCGAAGATCCATCTCAAGCACGTCAACGAAAAGCTCGGCGCCAAGGATCGCGTCGATGCCGTCGCCATCGGTCTTAAGAAGGGTATTCTCCACTCCTGATGGAGCCGCGGCAGGAGGATCCCGTGAGCAGAGATTATTCTTTTGAGTATTGTTGTCTTTAGTGTTCCTCTGTTAGAATGGGGGCATGAAAATCATATACCCACTTCTGCTCGGCGCCTTGCTCGCCGGTTGTGCCACGGTTAAGACCCCCAAGGGTTACGTGACGGCCTTCGGTACGAAACTCTACGACAGCGCCGAGGATGGCCGGCCGATCGTCCTGAAAGGCGTTAACGCGGGCGGTTGGCTCGTGACTGAGAACTGGATGTGTCCGAACAAGGTCGCCGCGACCCAGACGGAGACCTATGAGGATTTCGTTTGCCGATTCGGATCGGAAAAAGCGGACGAGCTCTATGAGATCTATCGGAACGCCTGGTGGTCCGATCGCGACTTTGCCAACATCCGTTCGCTTGGAATGAACGTGGTCCGTCTGCCGATGAACTGGCGCGATCTCATAACCGAGAGCGGAGTGACGCGTGAGGACGGCTTCCGTCGCATTGACTGGTTCGTGGCGCGCGCGGCGGCCCACGGACTCTATACGATTCTCGATCTGCATGGCGCGCCTGGCAGCCAGAACGGACGCGACCATTCCGGGGAGGTCCGTTTCGCCAAGACCTTTTACGACGAGAAGTGGCTCGCGCTCACCCGTTCGCTCTGGACGACGATTGCGCTGCGGTATCGTGACAACACGTGGGTCGCGGCCTACGATCTCGTCAACGAACCAGAAGGAAAGGTCGGCGGCCACACAAGCGATCCGGAGGTGGAAAAGGGCCTCGATGTCCTTTATCGAGCGGTTCGTCTGGTCGACAAGAATCATCTCATCATGATCGGCGCCTGTTGGAATCCGTGTCATCTTCCGCCGCCTGGCAAGTACGGTTGGACGAACGTGGCCTACGAGTATCATTTCTACGCTTGGGGACAGGAACAGGATCCGAAGGGCGTGCTCGACAACCTGAAGATGCATCGTGATCGCGAACACAAGGACGGACACCGCGTGCCGGTCTATGTCGGCGAGTTCACGTTCTTCGTCGCCGAGGCCTGGGATGACTGTCTGTCGCTGATGGACGAGGAGGGCTGGAGCTGGAGCTGTTGGACGTACAAGGTCACTCATCCGAAGTACAATTGGGGCCTCTGGCGCGGCTGTTATCATTCGGAGGAGACGGATGCGTTGGCGACCGACGACTTCGAGACAGTGAAACGCAAGTGGTCCGCCCTGTCCGCTCGCGGCGCCTTCCGTGAGAACAAGGACATCACCGACATCATCCGCAAACATACGGGATTGCGGAAGTGAGACGTCGAGAATCGCCCAGGACGCAGTACTCTAACGAGTATTCCCCGAATGAGTATTGAGGAGGATTGGCTGTCCTTGCTATAATTTGCATCGTTGAAAGGCATAAGTTTGTTATGAAGAACATCATCAGGACAATTTCAGTTATGTGCGCGGCGTCTGCGCTGTCCGCCGTGGCGGCGGACCAGAAGGATCCGCGCGAAACTTACTCGACAGACGGCTGGAAGCTCAGCTGGAGCGAGGAGTTCAACGGCACTGGTGCGCCCGACCGCGCGATTTGGACGCCCGAGGTCGGTTTTATCCGCAACCACGAGCCGCAGTACTACACCGACATGCGCGAGGAGAACTGCACGCAAAGGGACGGCGCGCTCGTCATCACCGCGCGCAAGGAGACCTTCCCGAACGCTGACTACGGCAAGCAGAAGAGCGGCTGGAAGTACAGTATCAAGGAGGCGAAATACACATCCGCCGACATCGTCTCCAAGCGCTCCTTCCTCTACGGGCGCATTGAGATCCGTGCTCAGCTTCCGAACTCGCAGGGCGCCTGGCCGGCGCTCTGGACGCTCGGGGACTGCCTGCGCAAGCCGAAGGACGATCCGGACTACTGGAACTGGCCGTGCTGCGGCGAGATCGACATCGTCGAGATCTGGGGCAACAACCCGTATCGCGTCGCCGCGTGCCTGCACACCTCCGACAAGGGCTGGAAGGAGAAGGCGAACGAGCATCACAAGGTGACCGGCGGCGGCGACCGCCACTTCAAGGGGCCTGGCGAGAATCCGGGCGAAGGTTTCCACACATATACTCTCGACTGGTACGAGGATAAACTGGTCATGTTCTACGATGGCAAACGATATGGCGGTGCGAAGCTTTCGCGCAGCGATTGGCCCGACGGCTCGAATCCGTTCCGCAAGCCGCATTTCCTCCTGATTAACCTCGCGCTCGGCGGCTATGGCAACAACGTCTATGACGTCGATACGCCCCAGCTGCGCGAGAAGAAGGGTCCGGACGGCAAGGTCCTGAAGGACGAGAACGGCAAGAAGATCATGGAGCCGACCGGCAAGATCATCCCCGCGGCGAAGTTCCCGATGGAGATGAAGGTCGACTACGTGCGCTACTACGAGCGCGAGAAGTAAGGCGGAGAGACGGAACCGAAAATCTGGGAGGACAACATGAAACTGAAGATTGTTTTGATGGGATTGATGATGGCGGGTGCCATTTCGATGATGAAGGTCAGTGCGGACGAAGCGGCTCCGTCCGCCGAACCCGCCGCGGTTACCGCGACGGCCGAGGCGCCGAAGGAAATCACGGCGCTGGACCAGTTCGTGATCTTCTGGAACCAGGGCGGACTGACGATGTACTTCATCGCGCTCCTGTCCATTCTTGGCGTTGGCTGCGCGCTCGAGCGTTTCGCGCATCTCAGCAAGTCCCGTACGGTGCCGGACGGTTTCACCGCCGAGGTGATCTCGCTCTGGAAGGCCGGCAAGATCGATGACGTCGCCGCGTACTGCCGCGACAACAAGTCGATGCTGGCCCGTGTCGTCGAGACGATGATCCAGCACAAGGACTCGAAGGACTATCAGGAGGTCAAGCTGTTCGCGGAAGACAAGGTCGGTCGCGAGCTTCGCCTTGAGAACCGTAAGGCTGCGATGCTTTCGATGGCCGCGACGATTGCTCCGCTCCTGGGTCTGTTCGGTACGGTCTTCGGTCTGCTGGGTGCATTCGGCACGGTGGCAGCGATGGGCGAAATGGGCGACGCGTCCGTCCTTGCGGACGACATTGGCAAGGCGCTGGCGACGACGGTCGCGGGTCTCGCCGTCTCCATGCCCTGTCTCTTCGTCTTCGGACTCATCAAGAACAGGCTGAACCTCTACGCCGTGTTGCTGGAAGAAGAGGTCGCCGATCTTGTCAACCAGCTGTTCGTCCGCAAGTAAGGAGGACGTTCCCATGGCGGTCAGATACGAAGAGGACGAGAAGCCCGAGGTGTCCCTCACCTCGATGATGGACTGCATCTTCCTGATGCTGATCTTCTTCCTGGTTTCGAGTCAGCTGAAGAAGGTCGAGAAGGAGGTTCCGCTGGAGCTTCCGACGGCCTGTGTCACCCAGAGCGTGAAGGCGACCCCTGATCTCATCAAGGTCTCCGTCACCTCGAAGGGCGAGCTGTACGTCAACTCCAGGCCGGTCGGTTCGGCGGGCCTTCGGGCCGCGCTCACCGAGGCGAAGCGCGAGAACCCCGATCGTCGCATCCGTCTGGACGGTGACGTCTATGCGCCGTTTCGTTCGATCGTGCAGGTGATTGACACCTGTCAGCAAGAAGGACTGACCGTGGTCGGCATCCACACGGCCGATGGACTTCAGAAGTAATCGAGAGCTCCGACTATGGACAACAACCTGTTTGCCGATGAGATTCGCAAGCGCGAGGAAGAGCGTCGCCGCAAGGAGCCGCTGTGGGGGCTCCTTTCGTTCTTGTTGCATGGCGCGCTGTTCGTCGTGGTCGTGCTCTGCACGCCTGTGAAGCAGCTGATTCTTCCCGAACCGAAGGAGAAGGCGAATCCGGCTGCCGATCTCTCGGCGGACCGCATTGAGGACATCGGCGAGAGTCTCTCCGAGGTTCGCATGAACGAGCTTCTTCAGCAGATCCAGGCGATGCAGGACGTCCTGCACAACATGGATGTGATGAAGGAGGAGCTGGCGAAGGACTACGACAAGTTCGCCGAGAAGACGGCGCAGGACGTCCGAACCGAGCTGGAGAATCTCGTCAAGGAGACGGCTGAAGCCCAACAGAAGTCCTCCGAAGCGCAAGCTGTCGTCAAGCAGGCCGTGCAGGAGATCGTTGCGATCGAGATGAAGGCCGACCTGGCGGACAGGCAGACGTCGAAGGGCCTCCACGAGAAGGCCGACAAGCTGATGTACGAGACGGTTGAGAAGACGAACACCGCCCAGGCCAATGCGGTGAATGCGCTCGACAAGCTGCAGGTGAAGGCGGAATTCGCGGGCTTCAAGAAGACGGCCGAGGCGGCGGAGAAGTTTCGGGACGCTCAGATCGAGGCCGCCAAGCTTCAGGATGAGACGCAGACCGCCTCGATTCAGACCGCGCAGGAACTGGTTGCTGTCGCGGGCAACGAGAAGAGGCTGGACGAAGTGAAGAAGACCATTGAGGAGTCCAAGGCGAAGGTCGAGTCCGCCGAGCAGGTCAAGGTCGAGGCGGATAAGCGGATCGCCGCCGAGGAGAAGGAGATGAAGGCCGCCGAACAGAAGCGCGACCGACTTCGGCAGGAGAAGAAGTGGGAAGAGGTCAAGCAGGCCCAGCAGGTCGCTTCCGAGCACCGCAGGGCGATGGATCAGGCGAAGCGTGAATCCCAGAACGCGCAGCGTCAGATGAACGAGGCGAAGAGTCGTCAGGCCCGTGCCGAGAAGAAGCTGCCGGATCTGCTCAAGAAGCAGGCCGAGCTCGCGAAGGTCAAGGAGACCCGTGCGACCGAAGCGCAGATCAAGGATCTGGAGAAGGCGGAATCGGCCCAGAAACGTCTGAACAAGGAGATCGAGACGTTGAAGGCTGTCCTCGCGTCCGATTCGGCGGAGCTCAAGAAACTCGCGCAGGAAGAGAACCGTCAGGAGAACAGGCTGGTGGACGAGCAGGCCGCGCAGCTGAGCATGTCGAAGGCCTATGAGTTGGCCAAGCAGCTTGAGAGCGCGATTGCGGAGAGCTATAAGGACATCAAGGCGACCGAGACGGCCATTTCGAAGAAGATGAGCTTCGAGGCCGCGCAGAAGATCACGGACGTCGCAAAGCCGGAACGTCTTGTCGCGGATGCTGCGGCGCTTGAATCGAAGCCGCGCACGAAGGAGGCGCTCGACAAGCAGAAGCAGGCGCAGACCGAGGTGGTCCGCGAGGCGGATAATATGGTCGAGGCGACGGTGGCGATGATGAACGAGGCGATGGAAATCGTGATGGGCAAGGATTCGTCCGCGCAGATGGGCACCAAGGAAAAGTCCAAGGCCGTCAAGCGTCTCGAGGAGAAGGATCTTGCGGACCGTTCCAGCGAAGAGGCGATGGCCGAGCGCATGGCTGCGATGGAGGCCGAGGCGGAGTATCAGCTCAAGCTCGAGAACGCCGCGGTGGAGGATTCGAACGAGAAGGCGAAGGACCTGTCGGAGCTGATGGCCGAAGACAACGCGAAACCGGATGTCGCGCGCGAAGAGGCGGACGTCAAGGACCAGGAGAAGGGACAGGACGGCTCGCTCGCGAAGGCGGGTGAAAATGGTTCGCTGACGGGCGCGAATCCGGGTCCGCCGGAGCTCAAGGGCGGCGATCTTGCATTGTTGCCTGGCCCCGTGATGAGCATCGGTCCCGATGCGAAGGACGCGATTCCCGCAAAGTGGATGTATGTCAACTCGTGGCACGTGATCGGTCCGTTTCCGAATCCGAACCGCGTCAACCTCCGTCGCAAGTTCGCTCCGGAATCGAAGGTCGATCTTGATGCGACATACATCGGCAAGGACGGCCGCGTCCTCAAGTGGGAGTTCTGCCAGGCGAAGAACGCGAAGCCGCCGCAGCCGTGGATGGCAGACTGGCGCGCGGAAGTCATTCCCGAGAAGAAGGAGGAGTATTCGATCTACTACGCCTACGCCGAAGTGTTCTTCGATCGTGACTGCGACCGTTGGGTGGCGATCGGTTCGGATGACCGCAGCGACGTATGGCTGAATGACGTGCCGATCTGGGGTTCCTCGAACAAGCTGAAGGCCTGGACATTGGCCGAGGATTTCCGCCGGGTGCATTTCAAGAAGGGCCGCAACCGCATTCTCACGCGTGTCGAGAACGGACACTGGAACTGCGGCTGGTCGGTGTGCATTTCCGTCGAGGATGCCAAGACCGGACTCTGAGGTCGGGAAAGGGAGGGGCAGGATGAAGAAGTTGACCGCTGCGGTTCTGACGTTGGGCGCGCTGTCGGCGCTGGCTGACGTGAAGATCACGAACGGGACCGAATGGG
>CALZAJ010000093.1 GCA_945613785.1 uncultured Verrucomicrobiota bacterium
CGGCGTTCATGTCGACGAGGCAGATGTCCTCGCGCTTCATGAAGCCCTTGCAGCACAGCGTCGGCGAGCAGAGGACGAGATCCTCGCCCACACGGACCGACAGGTTGCCGCCGTTTCCGTCGGTATAACCCTTGTTGTAGATGCGGCGACCCATCTCGCAGATCTGCTCCTTGACGGCCTGAATCGGCTTGGAGTTGAAGAACTTGTCGAGTTCCTTGCGGGTCTTGGGCTGGGGACCGTTCTTCCAGTCATAGGCACGGTTCACCAGCGGCGGATTGATGTAGAGTTTCTGATCCATGATGAAAGTTGGGATGTTGGGAGGTTAGCCGCGCTGCCGGAGAATCTCATACATCGTCACCGCAGCCGCGACACCTGCGTTGAGCGACTCGAAGCCACCCGGCATCGGGAGTTCCGCAATGAAGTCGCAGTTCTCGCGCACAAGACGGGAGATGCCCGAACCTTCGGCGCCGATGACGAGTCCGCACCGGCCCTTGAAGTCGATCTCCGTATACGGCTTCGCATCCTTGCCCCAATCGAGACCCGTCATCCAGAGACCGGCCTCCTTGAGATCCTGCATCGCGCGGACGAGATTGACGACATGGGCGACCTTGATGTGTTCGGCACCGCCGGCAGACGCACGGACCGCCGCGGGCGTGATGCCGCAGGCGCGGTCTTCGGGGATGACCACGCCGGTCGCGCCGATGGCGCAGGCCGTCCGCAGGATCGACCCGACGTTCTGCGGATCCTCCAGGTGATCAAGGATCACCACGAGCGCATTCTCATCCTCTTCGATGTCGGAGATGATGTCCTCGATGCCGACGTACGGATAACCCGTCGTCTTCATCGCAACGCCCTGATGATGACCGAAACGCGTGAGCTTGTCAAGCTGGTCGCGCTCCATCGTCCGAATCATGAGATGACGCGCATGCGCCTCGTCACGGATACGCTGGAGCTGATCGTCCTCCTCCGGATTGGCCGGGGGAAGGACGATTTCCGAACAGGTTCGGCGGCCGGCCGCGAGAGCTTCCTCCACGGGGTTGCGCCCGTAGATCCACTCGCCGCCAGTCACCATTTCGCGAGGACCCTTGCGGTGACGTGTATTCTGATAATTTCCCATGGCGGGAATTATATCAAAATGTCAGCGCTTCAGAAGGACGTCCTTCTCGTACTTCTGGACGGCCTTGAACCATTCTTCGCCCGCCGGGACGCCCATGCGGTTGCAGAATTCCCCCCAGACGGTCTCGAACGGATAGTTCTTGTACTCTTCCTGGAGGACGAGCTGCGCGGTGAATTCGCCGGCATCCTGCATCGCCTTGAGCTGCTTGTTCGGCGTGAGCATCGCCTTCATGAGCTCCTTCTGCATGTTACGCATGCCGAGGACCCAGGCCGCGACGCGGCAGATGGAGGCGTCGAAATAGTCGAGCGCGATGATGAAGTTCTCAGGACCCATCTTCACGATTTCCTGCGCGGCGGCGCGAAGGTCGTCGTTCTGACGAATCACGTGGTCGGAGTCCCAGCGGACGGGGCGCGAGATGTGGAACGCGACCTTGCCGAAGAACATGAGGAACGAGCTGATCTTGTCCGCGACGTTCTCCGTGAGATGGAAGTGGCCCATGTCAAGGAGCGCGAGGATCTTGCGCGACTGCGCGTAGCCCATGACGAACTCGTGGGAGTTCACCGTGTAGCTCTCGACGCCGATGCCGAAGAGCTTCGACTCGAGGAACGGGATGACGCGCTTCTTGTCGTACTTCGCGCCCTTGAAGATCTTGTCGAGCGAGTCGGCCATGCGCTGACGCGGCCCGAGACGGTCCGAGGGCTCGTCCTTGTAGCCGTCCGGACACCAGAAGTTGATACCGCACGTGGAGTTGAGCTCCTTGGCGAAGTAGTCGGCGATTTCGAGGCAGCGCTTGCCGTGTTCGATCCAGAACTTCCGGATCTTCGGATCCGGTGCTGAGAGCGTCATGCCGTCAACGACGTTGGCGTGCGAGAAGAACGTCGGATTGAAGTCGAGCTTGACGCCCGTCTTCTTCGCCCACTTCACCCACGGCTCGAAGTTCTTCTTGGAGAGCTTGTCTCGGTCGGTGATCTTGCCCTCGTGGATGCCGTAGCACGCATGGAGATTGAGACGGTGCTTGCCTGGGATGAGCTTGAACGCAAACTCAACGTCCGCCATGAGCTGCTCCGGCGTCGTCGCCTTGCCCGGATAGTTGCCCGTCGTCTGGATGCCGTTCGACGCGCCACCGACGTTCTCGAAGCCACCGACGTCATCGCCCTGCCAGCAGTGCATGGAAATCGGGATCTTCGCGAGATCCTTGATCACCTTCTCAGTATCGATGCCGATCTTGGCATACTTCTTCTGCGCTTCCTTGTAGCTCATAGGATTCCTTTAGGTTAGTTGGTAGATGGGAGATGAGAGATGGCAGACAGGGCCACCGCGCCCCTACGAGCCGCATTATAGCAAATGAACCGCACAAGGCGGTTCATTTAGTAGGCAATCAGTTTTTCACGATTCAGGCAAAGGCCTGAACTCAGGTGATAGGCTCGGCCGTCGCTCCCATCGCCAGCAGATCGGCGTCGTACCACTTCTCGAGGAGGTCGTTGAACGCCTTGCGGCCTTCCGGCGCCCAGCTCTTGAGCTTCTCCGTGATGTTCTCGAAATGGAGCGTCACCTTGCGACGACGCCAGAAGAACATCGGCAGCCATAGGAGCACGGCCTTGACGAACGTCAGCGTAAAGCGCGGCGCGGGGCGCCCGTTCACGCGGCTCCACATGCTGCCATAGAGGCCGCGCATGCGTACGCCGATCACAGAGACGTTCTTCGGAAGGTTGGAAATGATGTTGTGGGCGAGCTGGCGGTTGGACATCTCCTCCTTGCCGGTCGAGGTGATGTGACCCGACGGATAGAGAAGGACGCTGCCGCCGGCCTGGAGAGTCGAAAGAACCGTGCTGCCCAGCTCCTTCGCCCGACGGGCCGAGTCCTTCAACGAGGGACGGACCTTGAGGAGCGGGCGGAAGTTGATGCGGCGGAAGTCCGGCACGCGCACGGCGTTGAACATCATGAAGATGTGCTTGAAGAGTCGGTTGGAGAAGAAGGACTCGTCAATCAGCGGACGGATGATGACCTTGCTCTTGTAAAGCTCCGTCGTCAGCACGAACGGATCAATGAGCGCGGGGTGATTCGGGAAAATGAGATACGTGCGCTTCGGGTCGAGATTCTCGGTTCCGGACAGCGTGACATTGTAGCGGCGGTGCAGGATCCAACGGCCCACACTCACCAGCGCATGGCGGTTAAACATAATGAATGTGCCAATGGCCAACAGAACTGAAACGACAATAAGCCAAGTCATAGGAAGTTCTCCCGTGTCAAGATATTAGGTCATTCTATCATTTTTTTCGGCGCCGCGTCACCCTCTCAACCCAAAAACTCCCGAGGCTGAGGGGAGGCTGGTTTCCCATCGTGGTCGTCGCGCGCTTGCGCCGGCATCGCCGGCAGCGAGAAGGAGAAGACGGTCGAAAGACCCGGTACCGATTTGGCTGCCACGGTGCCGCCGTGCAGTCGCACGAGATGCTTGACGATTGCAAGTCCAAGTCCAGTTCCGCCCAGCGCGCGACTGCGCGATTTATTGACGCGGTAGAAACGCTCGAAGATGTGCGGCAGGTGTTCCGAGGCGATGCCGATGCCGAAATCGGTAACGCTCACCGTTACCATGTTGTGCATAAGAACTGATTTTACCTCGATTGTGTTCGACCCTGAATATTTAATCGCGTTATCGATGAGATTGGCGAGAATTTCCTCGATCCGTCCCGCGTCGCCGTTGACGCACGCAGGTGCGTTGGCAACGAGTTTGATCTCGATCTTGGCCTTTTGGGCCTTCATGCGCTGCTGATTGACCGCCGCTACGATTAAATCATCGATCCGCAACGGGGCGAAATCGCGTTTCCCGCACTCTTCTTCGCATTCGATTCCCGCGAGTGATAGCACATCGCCCACAAGCGAGCCCAATCGCGTGCTTTCGTTTCGTATGATGTCGAACAGATCCTTGCGCTCCTCGTCCGACAGTGCCGACCCGTCGCCGAGCATTTCCACCGCGCCCACAATCGAGGTCAGCGGACTTTTCAGTTCGTGGGTGACATTGGAAGTGAATTCGCGGCGGAATTTTTCGTTCGCCGCTACGATTTCCAACCGCCGCGATTGCTCTTCGATTCTCCGTGAAAGACGGCTGGTGGCGAAAAAAACCATCGCCACGATACCCGCGCCGGCTATGCCAGAAACCGCCAGAACTTCCCAGAAACGGTTTTCCGCATTCAGCACTCCCGTGTAGGGAACGGCGATGCGCACCACTTTCTCGCCAACCCTGCGCGCCACATACATCAAATCACGATTGAGCGTGTCGGAGTGGCGCAGCGCGGAGGCGCGTCCCTTGGCAAAAGCCTGGCGAACTTCCTCGCGCTCGGCGTGGCTGCCCGTGGCCTCGTCGGTGTCATAGAACACCGAACCATCGCGATTGATCACCGTTACGCGGATTTCGTGCTCGGCTATCTCGGCGATTGCCGTGCGAAAACTGCGTGAAACGAAATACATCAGCGACGCGAACGCGGCGATGCATATTCCCGCGGCGGTTGCCGCCACTATGCTACGGTTGGAGTTTCTATGCATTTTCGTTCAATCTGTAGCCCACGCCACGGATGGTTTCAAGATGGCGCGACCAACTGCCGAGCTTGCGCCGGAGCGACACCATCTGCACGTCAATCGTGCGGCTGGTGACGATCTTCTCGCCGCCGGAAATCCGGTCGATGATTTTCGCGCGATCGAACACGCGCCCGGGATTGCGCATGAGCAGTTCGAGGATCCGGTATTCGGTAAGCGTAAGCTTCGGCTCCTCGCCGTCAATCGACACGCAGTGGGTGGAATCGTCGAGCACGAGGGAATCGATTTCGATGCGCTCGTCGGTTTTCGCACCGTCGCGCCGGAGCGCGGCGCGGATGCGAGCGAGTAGGACATTTTTGGCGAAGGGCTTGGTTACATAGTCGTTGGCTCCGGCGTCCAGCCCGGCGACGACATCGCGCTCTTCACCTTTGGCTGTCAGCATCACGATGGCGGCATGGGCGGTGTCGGGATTGGCGCGCAGCATCCGGCAGACGGCGATGCCGTCGATTCCCGGCAGCATGATGTCGAGTAGAACCAGATCCGGACGCGTACGCGCAGCGGCGATCAGTGCCGCGTCGCCGGAATCGGCTTGGGTGATATCGGTAAAGCCGGCGCTTTTGAGCGAGAGGGTGATGATCTTTCTGATTGAAGGATCGTCTTCCACTACTAGTATGCGTTTTTCAACCATATTTCTCGCCTGCTATTATACCATTATCAGTCTGTCAGTTCATCAAGTTCGATCGCTCGGCGATATTTCCCAAATGCCGAGAGATGTCCTTGAGTCCATTGATCACCGACTGGAAAGCGAGGTCACGCGCGCAACCCTTGGCTAGATTCCTGGCTTTTTCGCCGATGGTCCGCTCGATTGCCTTTACATCCCCCTTGAACGGCGTCTCGTCGCGCAGCGAGGTTACGGTGTCTTGCGCGAAAGCGCGTACGTCGCCGACCAGTTCGCAGGCCCCGTTAGACAGTTCCGCCGACAGCCCAGCCTCGTGCACATGCGAGGTTTTGCGGAAGATTCTGAGCGCCAGATCCGAAATGCGCTCGGCGTCGTTGACGCAATGAAGGATCTCCGGCAGCATTTGCGCCTGCCGTTCGGTGAGCCGCCGTTGCGAGAGTTCGACGAGATAGTCGCGCATGCGCACTTGCAACTCGTCGATTTCGCGCTCGGCGTGCTCTACCGCTTCGGCCGCAACCGATGTACGGCCAAGGCAATTGTTCAGTGCCACCGAAGCAATTGTCCAGGCGCGACGGGTCATATCCGCCAGCGTTCTGCGGGCGGCCTCGAGTGCGAGCGCCGGCGTAGAAAGCAGATGCGGTTCGAGCGGGGTGATGCGCGAAGCGTCGCGGGACGGGATAATCAGTGTGACTAAGCGCGCGAGGTGGGGGATGAAAAACGAAAGCACTATTACGTTGGCGACATTGAAAAGCGTGTGGGCCATCGCCACGTGGCGTCCCGCGGCCACGCCGGCGAAGCCGTTGCCCTCCACGCAGAAGTCTACGGCATGGAAAAATGCGGGCGCGGCAATGCCCAGTGAATTGTGGGTGACGAAGGCAAAACTCGCCGTTACGAGAATCGTGCCGAAGATGTTGAACAGGGCGTGCGCCAATGCGGTTCTGCGGGCGTTTGCGTTGCCACCGATTGCCGCCAGCGCGGCGGTGATGGTTGTGCCGATGTTGTCGCCAAGGACGATTGGAATTGCCGTCCATAAGGGGATCACCCCTGTTTCCGCCAATGCAATGGTGATACCGATAGTGGCCGAGGAGCTTTGTACAATCATCGTGCATATCGTACCCACGGCGATTGCTCCAAGCAAGCTGCCGATGGGCAGACGCCCCGAGGCTGTCGGGGTACAGTCGAAAAGCGAGAAAAAGCCTATGAATTCATCCTTTCCAGCCAGAATCTTCAGTTCGTGCGACATCATATTCATT
>CALZAJ010000094.1 GCA_945613785.1 uncultured Verrucomicrobiota bacterium
TGAGGACCGTCAAGCCGTCCACAACCACCTCACGCGTGGCGACATTATCCATATTGGCGACCAGACCCACACCGCAGGCGTCGTGTTCAAACGCCTTCTCGTAGAGTCCCTGCTGCTGCTGTTCGTTTTCCATAGTAATACATCCTTCGGCGGAGGTATAGCAAGAACCGTGCCAAAGGCCGATTTGAAGGAAAAGCGAGGGGTCTGTCCCCCATATTTAGGGGTCTGTCCCCAGTTTTGAGGGGCGGGAGCTACAAAAAATGTAAAATATAGCGAATGAGTTTACGAATCATGTCGTTTTTAGGAATGGAATGTAAAATTCCCCCTTGCGGGGTAAGCGGGGATAGTTTATAATAGCGTACATGAGCGGGAAACAATCGTCGGAAATTGAAGTCT
The DNA here is from genome assembly GCA_945613785.1 of uncultured Verrucomicrobiota bacterium. Lineage (GTDB taxonomy): Bacteria > Verrucomicrobiota > Kiritimatiellia > RFP12 > UBA1067 > UBA1067. The sequence goes on from CALZAJ010000094.1 coordinate 397, forward strand.
TACGGGAAATCACCTCTGTTATCGTCCGTGAACGCAATGTTCGTCGGCTTTTGGAGCGGGTTCTGGAGATTCTCGAGCGGAGCATGGGGATGTTGCGCGGTACATTTGTGCTTCTGGAGGGGGATGAGCTGCGAATCGAGGCCTCGACGAAGGCGTTGAATTCGGAAGAGCGTGCTCATGGGCGTTATCAGCTGGGTGAGGGCATTACGGGTATTGTGGCGAAGACGGGCCGAGCCGAAGTCGTGCCGGACGTCCGCAAGGACAAGCGCTTCCTCAACCGGACGGGTGCGCGAGCCGAGAACGAGGCGCTTTCGTTCATCTGTGTTCCGTTGGTGCATCTTGGGCAGGTCATCGGCACGCTTTCGGTTGACCGCGAGATGCAGGGGGAGACGTCTTCGCTGGTGAAGGACGTGACGCTTTTGGGTATCATTGCGAACATCACGGCCGATGCGGCGGCGGTTTGCCGTGAGGAGTGCGCCGAGCATGATGCGCTTATCGAGGAGAACCGCAAGCTCCGTGACATGCTTTCGAACAACCCGGGCCATCTGATCGGCAACTGCCGCGAGATGCGTTCGGTCTACGAGCAGATCCGTCAGGTCGCTCCGAGCGAGGCGACGGTTCTGGTGCGCGGTTCGAGCGGTACGGGTAAGGAACTCGTGGCGCGCGCGATCCAGGGGCTTTCGGGCCGCAAGGACAAGCCGTTCGTGGTGCTGAACTGTGCGGCGTTGCCGGAGGCGCTGATCGAGTCCGAGCTGTTCGGTCACGAGAAGGGCGCGTTCACGGATGCGCGTGAGCGTCGTATCGGACGTGCCGAGGCCGCGAATGGCGGCACGCTGTTCCTGGATGAGATCGGCGATCTGTCGGTGCCGGTGCAGGTCAAGTTGCTCCGCTTCCTGCAGGAGCGCACGTTCTCGCGTGTCGGTTCCAACGAAGAGCTCCACAGCGATGTCCGTTTCATCGCGGCGACGAGTCGTAACCTTGAGGACCTGATGGCGCGCAAGCAGTTCCGCGAGGACCTCTATTACCGTCTCTCGGTGTTTCCGATTACGATGCCCGATCTTTCGCAGCGTACGGGTGACATCATTCTCCTCGCAGAGCATTTCCTCGCGAAGATGAACGTGAAGTACGGCAAGAGCGTCACGCGCATCTCGCCGCCGGCGGTGAACATGCTGCAGGCCTATTCGTGGCCGGGCAACGTCCGTGAGCTCGAGAACTGCATCGAGCGTGCGGTGCTGACGGCGAAGGACGACTGCATCCACAGTTACAACCTGCCGCCGTCCCTGCAGGCTCCGGAGTTTGCGGAGGATCCGTTCCGTCCCGACGAGACGCTGACGCTGGACGATCAGCTGGCGGCCGTCGAGAAGCGCATCCTCGAGAACGCCCTCAAGCGCCACAACGGCAACCGCAGTGCGGCCGGTCGTGAGCTGGGCGTCTCTCCGCGTATGATGAACTACCGCCTCAACAAGGCGGGGCTTCAGTAAGGCTTATTCCCTGAAAAGGTCCTTGAGTGGCTTGCCGCCGACCTTTCCGGGGTAGGCCTTGAGGATCGTGCCGTGCAGATTGGCGACCGTCGGCCAGAGGTCGGCATCCGCCGTCTCGGGCAGAAGGGCGAGCGGAACGTTGGAGCTCTCGACCGTGGCGATGCGCTGGCGCAGGTTGGCCAGATCGCCTGAGGAAGCCTGCGGCTTGCACACGATAAAGACGGCGGAGATTAAGAAGGCGGCGGCCAGTTGATACCAGGGGATCGGATTCCTGACCGGCGGCGGACATTCAGCGCCCTGGAGGAAATTGACGGCTCTGTCGAAATCATTGCTCATGTCAGACATTTTACCAAAATGAGTAATGCAGGGGAGGACGACATGTGCTATACTTTGCGCAACTTTGATTTTCTCGAAGGGTGGTCACAAAAGGAAAGACGCATATGTGTGGAATTGTCGGGTTTACTTCGCGAACCGCCTCGGCCGTGGGGCCGCTTGTGAATGGTCTTCGTCGTCTCGAATACCGCGGCTACGATTCCGCGGGTGTTGCGCTGGAAGGTGCGGATGGCCTTCGCGTCTACAAGCAGACCGGCAAGGTGGCTGAACTCGACAAGTTGCTCAAGGGGGCGCTGAAGACGGAGGAGGAGCAGGCCAAGTACACGATCGGCATCGCTCACACGCGCTGGGCGACCCACGGACTCCCGACGCGTGCGAACGCCCATCCCCACGTCGCGGACGACGGTAACCTCGCGCTCGTCCATAACGGCATCATCGAGAACTACGCGGCGCTTCGGACCGGACTCGAGAAGCGCGGTTGCACGTTCCTCTCGCAGACCGACACGGAGGTGCTCGCGCATCTCGTCGCAACCTTCGACAGGGGCGACTTCCTCTCGGCCGTCTCGCAGGCTCTCAAGCAGGTCGAGGGAACCTACGGCATCGCCACCATCTCCGCGAAGCATCCGGGCGAGATGATCGTCGCCCGCAAGGGTTCGCCGCTCGTGATCGGCCTCGGTGAAGATGAGACGGTCGTGGCGAGCGACGTTTCCGCGATCGTCGCCTATACGCGGCAGGTTGTCTATCTCAAGGACGGAGATATCGCGCGTGTCACGCCCGAGGGCGTGCAGATCTATTCGCTCGACAACGCGCCGGTCTCGCGCGAGGTGCAGGAGGTCGACTGGGATCTCGGTGCCATCGAGAAGGGCGGCTTCGACCACTTCATGCTCAAGGAGATCTTCGAACAGCCCGACGCGCTCCGCAATACGATCCGCGGACGTCTCGACAAGCAGGGCGCGACCGCGGTCCTCGCGGGTCTCAACCTCTCGCCGCGCGATCTCGCGGCGATCCGCCGCCTCGTGATCATCGGCTGCGGTACGTCGCTTCATGCCGGCATGGTCGGCAAGTATCTCTTCGAGAGTCTTGCGGACCTTCCAACGTCGCCCGAACAGGCCGCGGAATTCCGCTACTCGAATCCAATCGTCGGACCTGATGACTGGGCGATTGCGCTTTCCCAGTCCGGCGAGACCGCCGATACGCTGGCGGCCGTCCGCGAATCGATCCGCAAGGGCGCGCTCGTCTCGGGACTCTGCAACGTGGTCGGCTCGACCATCGCCCGTGAGGCGGGCCGCGGCGTCTATCTCCACGCGGGACCCGAGATCTCCGTCGCTTCGACGAAGGCCTTCACCGCCCAGGTGACGGCACTGCTCATGATGGCGCTCAAGATGGGCCGCACGCGTCGTCTGTCCCATGAGGAGGGCGCCCGTCTCGTCAATGAGATCGAGCGCATCCCCGAGCTTGTCGCCGAAGTCGTCAAGCAGAACGACGCAATCGCCGAGATTGCCGAGAAGTACGCCCAAGCGAAGGACATGTTCTTCATCGGCCGCGGCAGCCTTTATCCGACCGCCCTCGAGGGCGCGCTCAAGATCAAGGAGGTCGCCTACGTGCACGCCGAGGGCTATCAGGCCGCCGAACTGAAGCACGGACCGATTGCGCTCCTGTCGGAGCAGACACCGGTCGTCGCGCTCCTCGCGGATGTCCCCGGCAAGGAGAAGACCGTTGGCAACGTGCAGGAATGCCGCGCCCGTCAGGCGCCGGTCCTGGGCATTGTGACGGAAGGCGATACGGACGCCGCCGCCCATGTGAACGACGCGATCTTCATTCCGCGCACGAGTCCTGAAATCGCCCCGATTGTGACGGTCGTCGCGTTGCAGCTCTTCGCCTATCACGTCGCGCGTCTGCGCGGTTGCGAGATCGACCAGCCGCGCAACCTCGCGAAGTCGGTGACGGTCGAGTGAACAGGCGATGATCGGCGGTTTTCCTTGCGCGAAGGGTTGCCTTTCGTGTAAAATTCCTTCGTCAACAAGATGAAAAGACTTTGGGAAACGATTCTGGTGTTGCTGACGATGGTGCTGTGGCTGCCGTTGCTGCTGACGGTCGCCCTGACGGTGCTGGTCACGATGGGGCGGCCCGTGTGGTTCCGTCAGGAGCGGGCGGGGAAGGGCGGACGTCCGTTCCGCATCCTCAAGTTCCGTACGATGCGGTCGGGGGAGGGTTCCGACACCGAACGGCTGACGCGCGTGGGGCGCGTCTTGCGGGCGACGTCGTTGGATGAGCTGCCTCAGCTTCTGCAGGTCCTGACAGGGACGATGGCGCTGGTCGGTCCGCGTCCGTTGCCCGTCCGCTATCTGCCGCGTTACACGCCTGAGGAGAACCGCCGTCACGAGGTCCGTCCCGGCATCACGGGCTGGGCGCAGGTGAACGGACGCAACGCGTTGACCTGGGAGCAGAAGTTCGCCCATGACGTCTGGTATGTCGATCACCGCTCGTTCGGACTGGACGTGAAGATTCTCTTCCGGTCCGTCGCACGGGTCTTTACCCGAAGCGGCGTCAATGCCGGCAAGGACGAGACGATGGAGGAACTCCGTCCCGATATGGTAAAATAACAGGGGATCGTTCGTCGGGCGGTCCGTGGATCAAGGAAAGGCAAGTGAGATGAAACCGTTTCAGGAAAAGATGGTGCAGGGCTGGAAAGATTTCGCCGCGGGGAAGATCGATGCGGCGGCTTTGAAGGGCGTGACGGCCGGATTCGGAATCTATCCGCAGCGCAACGACAAGGCGATGATGCGCATTCGCCGTCCCGGTGGTATCGTGACGACCGAGGACCTCCGTTTCGTCGCAGGCCTTCTTGCCAAGTACGGCGCTGATTTCGCGCACATCACGACGCGCCAGGCGATTCAGCTGCACAGCGTTCCGCCGGCCCAGGTGCCGGACGCCCTGGAGGAGCTCGAGGCCTACGGCATGTATTTCCGCGGCGGCGGTGGCGACACGTTCCGCAATACGCTTGTCTGTGATTTCTCGGGACTCCATGCGGACACTGTCTTCGATGTCCTTCCTTACGCGCGCAAGATGTCCGAGTTGTTCTATGCCTTCGACACGGCCTACGGTCTTCCCCGTAAGATCAAGATCGGCTTTGCCGACCGTGCGGCCGATACGGCGCTGGCGCAGGTCCAGGACCTTGGCTTCGTCGCCCGACTCGTGGACGGCAAGCGGTGCTTCGAGACGTACTTCGCGGGCGGTATCGGCTTCAAGCCGCGCACAGGCATCAAGCTCTTCGACGCCCTGCCGGCCGAGGAATGCGTTCAGCTCGCCTTTGCGCTCACGCGTCTCTTCAACGACAAGGGTTGCCGCACCAACCGCGCACACGCACGCATTCGTTTTCTCCGCGAGGACCTTGGTGACGAAGGGCTCGTGAAGCTGCTCTTGGAGTATTTCGAGGCGTCGAAGAAGGACTCTCCCTCGTGTCCCGAGGAGGTTCTCGTCGAGGAGGACCATGCGATCACGCGCTTTGCCGAGAACGCGGCGCCGGCCGCGGGTTATGAGACCTGGAAGCGGCTCGCGGTGCGTCCGCTCGCGGACGGTCTCGTCGGCGTTCGCGTCTTCGTTCCGTTTGGCAATTTCACCGCCGCGGAGTTCTCGAAGTTCGCGGATGTGATGGACGCCTATGGTGCGACTCGATTCCAGATCGTCGCGACGGAGGATCTCGTTTTTGAAGTGCCTGAGACGCAGCTGGCGGGCGTCTACAACGTCCTTCTGAATGAGCTCGGCGACCGTGACTATACGATGAAGAGCTTTGTCGGACATGTCACGACCTGCATCGGCTGCACGATCTGCAAGTCAGGCGTGCAGGATTCGCCGGCCTTCGGCCGTGCGCTTGCCGAGGAGTTCGACAAGGCGCTGCAGCCGCTCGATACGGACGGGAAGCTGGCGAAGGCGGCGAAGATTCTCGCCGAAATCAAGATCTGCGGATGTCCGAACAGTTGTGCGAATCCGCCGGCCGCGGAGTTCGGTTTTGTCTGCAAGAAGTCCGCGGCAGGCGAGCTTCAACTGGTGCCGTTCTCGTCGGTCCGCCGCGAACCGCTCGAGCTCGGTGTGATGAAGCCGGCGGATGCGAAATCGATCGCCGAAACCGCGACGGAGATTCTCTCCCGCCTCACGTGAACGCACCCTAAATTTCCACTTGAAACCGAACGGGACGATTTGTTAAAATTCGCCCGTTCAGTTCGTACAGGATGACTCTCCACGTGTGGGTGCACGACGGGAAGCGACGTCCCTGCGAACCAACCTGCTAGGGGGTTTCATGACTTGGACCTTCAACAGTCTTCCGCGCCTCTCGCAGAGGC
>CALZAJ010000095.1 GCA_945613785.1 uncultured Verrucomicrobiota bacterium
TACATGCCGGGCGCGGGAACCTACCGCCTCGTCTTTGCGGTCAAGGGGCTCTGAATCCTTTTATGATATAATTTCCGTACTAGTCAAACACGGAGGAGCTGAATCGAGATGAAGATAACCCTGCTTGTCGCGGCCCTGGCCGCAGTCCTTTTCGCTTCGGCGGCCACCATCGAAGAGCTCAACGCGCGTTTCGGCGCAAACGGCCGCGTTAGTTTCCGCGCCGACGAGAACGGAGAGCCGATCGTCGACCTCAAGGACGCCAACGGCCTCTGCTCCGTCAAGCTCCGCGGCGCCCACGTGACCGACTGCCGCTTCACGGGCGACGAGCATCCGCTCCTCTTCGTCCCGAAGATGGGGTATGTGCCCGTTTCCGGGCCGCGCGACTTCATCCACGGCGGCGTGCCCCTGCTCTGGCCCTGGTTCGGCTGCTCGGGCGCCCCCGCCGACCCCCTCTGGCGCCGCTGTTGCCGCGCGCTCTGGCTGCCGGTGAAGGACGTGCCGCCCTTCCATGCGACGGCGCGCTACTCGCTCTTTGACGTCGAGGACGTCGGCGTCCAGGGCCCGGAAACTTCCGTTACCCTGGTGCTGAAGACCTGCGAGGAAGTCGGCGAATACACGGACGGCGACTTCGTCCTCACCTACAGAATCACGCTGGGCGACCACCAGCTCGGCCTCAGCCTCACGACGCGCAACGTCGGCGACACGACCTTCCGCTACCGTGAGGGCTATCACCCGTATTTCGCCGTGTCGGACTGCTACAAGTTGACCCTCGCCGGCGTCGACGGCTGCCGCTACGAGTCCGACCGCCACCTTCCCTGCGACGTCACGCACGTCTGGCAGGAGGGGCCTGTCCCCGAATGGCCCGGCTGCGACCTCTTCCGTTTCGGGAAGGAGCGGAGCGTCCTCACCCTCACCGACCCGGTCTGGAAGCGCGAGATCGTCCTTTCGACGACGGGCGGACGCGACGTCGTGACCTGGTGCCAGGACGTCAAGGGCGCGAGCAAGGGGACGATGAACATCCACCCCGAGGAGTGCCGCAACTATTTCTGCATCGAGCCGTCCAACTTCTACAGCGAATCGGAAATCGCCCTCGAAAGCGGCGAGTCCCACACGTTAGAGACCGTCATCTCCGTCCGTCCCACCAAGTGACGGACGGCCCGGGCCTCAGACCCTGAGAAAGACGTTCCTGCCCGCCGATCAGTCATTACTGCTGGTTGGTTGACTTGCCACTAAATAAATGTTATAATCATTTACGTAAAACTCGGCAGGGTGAACGAAATCGAGAATCGGGGGAGCGATGAAGAAGACGGAAGAGTTGACGACTGGGGAATTCCCGGCTTTCTGCCGTGCACACGGCCTCAAGTGCACGGCGCAGCGGGTGGCCGTGTTCACGGCAGTCCGTCGTTCGCGGAACCATCCGTCGGTCGACGAGGTCTGGGAGCGGGCGAAGCGAAGCGTCCCGACGCTGACGCGAACTTCGGTCTACCGGATTCTGAACGAGCTGTCGGAGCTTGGACTGCTGACGCGACTGGACGCGCTGTCGGCGGCGCGCTATGACACCTGTCTCGGGCCGCATGCGCATTTCATCTGCGAAGTCTGCGGAGCGATTGTGGACTATCCGCTTCCGTCCGGTCTGAACCTGCCTGCCGGCATGCCGGCCGAACGCCACCACCTCGAACTTAGGGTCTCCGGCGTCTGCGACCGATGCCGGCGCAATGGGAGGACTGGGCGTCCGGTCACAGGCGGGTCGCCAAGCGGGGATAGACTGTTCTTTATGTCAATGAAGTAATGAAAGGATCAACAAGATGGAACTCAAAGGATCCAAGACCGAGCGGAACCTGATGGCCGCCTTCGCGGGTGAGTCGCAGGCGCGCAACAAGTATGACTATTTCGCCTCGAAGGCGAAGAAGGAAGGCTACGAGCAGATCGCGGCGATCTTCCAGGAGACGGCGCTGAACGAGAAGGAGCACGCCAAGATGTGGTTCAAGCTCTTCGCGGGCATCGGCTCGACGCCTGAGAACCTGCTGGCGGCCGCAGCCGGCGAGCGCGAGGAGTGGACCGAGATGTACAGGCGCATGGCGGAGGAGGCCGAGGCCGAAGGCTTCGCCGACATCGCCATCAAGTTCCGCAAGGTCGCCGAGGTCGAGGCCTTGCACGAGGCCCGCTACCGCAAGCTCGCCGCGAACATCGAAAGTGGCGAGGTCTGGGTGCGCGTCGGCAAGAACAAGTGGCAGTGCCGCAACTGTGGCGCGATCGTCGAAGGCGAGTCCGCACCCGAGAAGTGCCCGGTCTGCGACCATCCGAAAGCCTACTTCCAGCTTGCCCAGGAGAATTTCTAATACTAAACGGAAAGGACAAACACCATGCGTTCACAAACAACGTTCGACATCCAGTACGCCCACCGCTTCTACGGTTTTCAGGGCGAAGCGCGCTATCTGCACGGGCATACGGGCACCCTCACGATCGAGGTCGAGGACTCCATCAACCCCGGCGTCAACATGGTTTTCCCCTGCAATGAAATCCAGAAGACGGCCTGGGCCGTGCTCAAAAACTTTGACCACGCGCTCGTGCTGCGCGAGGACGATCCGCTCCTGCCGGCGGTTCTCGGCGTCTACGAGAAGGAAGGCATCAAGGACGGCACGCCCACGAACACGATGAAAGGCGCCGCGTTCGAGAACGAGCTTTGCAAGGCTTATCCCGACTGCCGTCTCGTCGTCACGAAGGAGACGATGACCGTGGAAGGCATGATCAAGATGGTCTACTCCCTCCTCAAGGACAAGCTCAATATCGTGAAGATCACGTTCACGAGCGGCGTCAATGTGGCGTCGTGCGAATTCACGGCTGGCGAGACGAAAGATCGCTGCCCGCTCTGCGGCATCACGCTCGTGGACGGCGTGTGCCCGAAGTGCGGCTACAAGCATCCCGCCCGTTGAGGTTGAGGCCCCCAGTGCCTCTGCCTGCGCCCGCCCCTCGGCGGGCGCTTCTTTTTCCGGATAACCCCACTACTCAAACCCCACCATTGGGGTCTCTCGAAAGCCCTCTGTCAGTTGTCCACCCACCACGCCGGCGGCACCTGGTAGTTGAGATAGCCTGTATCGAGGTAGTCCGTCGACTTCATGTCGTGGCCTACGAGACGGAGCGGAACTGCGAACTCGGTGTCGAACTGCGGCGTCGCGCCATATTCGCCCGTGCCGCGCACTGGCGTACCCCATGCCGCGGACGCTCCATAGCGGAACATCCTCACCCAGTCGATGCCGCGCAGATGGTGCCATGTCGTCTCGACAATTCCAAAGCCGCCGATCTTCGCAATGTAGTCGGCCATCGGCTTCATGGCGTTGTAGTTCATCCAAGGGCAGCCTGCGACGGGAAAGCCCTTCTCATTGAAGTAGCCCATCGTCGGCCAGTCCTTCCGCGTCTCCTTCATGTCGCCGTAGGAATACTGCCAGTCGCAGATGATGACATCCTTCGGAAGCGTATCGGCGAGAGTCGCCGTCGTCTTCGAGCCGGACTTGACGAAACCCTGCCAGCGGGGGTCGCCGCTGTCAAGCAGCATGTCGTGCCAGATCATCGCGCACGCGCCGCGAGACTTGACGAAGTCGGCAAGCCGGGAAATATGCTCGCAGATCAGTTCGCCGTAAGGCCGCTTCCTGCATTCGGGACACGATGGCGGCTGGGCCTCGTCGCATCCGAGGTGGAAGTACGGCGGGTTCCCGAAGTCCTCGTGCATCTCAACAATCAGCTCCCTGAGGACGCGCTGCGCCTCCGGATTGGTCAGGCACCAGTTCCATCCACCCGGCTCGAACAGCGGCTCGTACTCTGGGGCGACGTCGAGCACCATGTGCTTCAGCGTGCAGGAGCGCGACGACGAGGCGTGGCCGAACGCGTTGAGTTGCGGCACGAGCGTAATGCCAAGGTCCTGGCCGATTCTCACGAGGCGACGCACCTCGGACTTCGTCATCGTCGGGTTCGGCCAGTGCCACCACGGATGCTTTTCGCTCCTGTACATCCCCCATGGCTCGATGATCGCGTAGTTGAACTTGAGAAGCGCCGCGAGGCGTATCGCGCGTTCCATCTGCTGCGGCCTGACTTCCGGGAACCAGCACAAATGCACCGCCCTGAACTTGAGGTGCGGCGCGTCGGAGATCGCGAGCGAAGGAAGAATCCGCCCTTCCGTCTTGAACGTGCCGCGCTTTGCTATCGCCAGCTGCCTGAGCGTATACGCCGCCCATCTGACGCCGGCGAGCGTGCACGCCGAGATCTTGACGCCCGATGCGTCCGCCCTGACCGCATACGCCTCCGATGCCAATTGGGAGTTGGCAATTGGAATTGGCAACGTTTCCACACCGGCAACATTCGACACAACCTTCGGCGCGTCTTTGCCGTACCACTCCCTGAAATGCGCGGCGAGCCATTCCGCGCCTTTCGCGTCCGGGCAGTCGACAACAACTGTCGTAGAAGCGTCGAACGCAACGGGGCTGTCCATGTCTGATTTGAACTCGACCGGCATAGGCAGCGGAGCTAACTCTATCGCGTCGGGATTCGCCTCGTTCCCCGCGAAGACGGCCGACGCCACGACGACATAGGCCAGCGAAAGAAAGCCCGCCTTACTTCTCATGCTCATTCTTCATTCTCCATTTTTGCACCTTACACTTTTCATTCGTCACTACAGGCACTTCACGAGCGGCTTGTACTTGGCAAGGTATGCCAGAGGGACTCCGAGGGTGCTGCGTCCTCCTCATCGTCACCCCCGGAAACTCACTTGGCTTCCGAGGTATTCAGAATGAAAAAGCCCTGCTTGCCCTCGGCGGGGACGTCTATGACGGTCGAGGTCGCCTTGCCCCAGCCTTCGGACGACGCCTCCAGCTGGCCGTTCGTGTAAACCGCAACGCCCAATTGGGCCCGACCATTGACGATCGCGATCGACTCCACCTCTGCCGGGGAAATCTGGCCGACCGCCCCCGCCGCGCCGAGCGCCGCGGCACAGGTCTCAGCGGCGGAAAGCGAAAGGCCGTTCACCTGCGCCGTCGGGGCGAGCCCGCGCAGGGAATTCGTCCCGAGCTTCGTGACGCCACCGCTGACCGAGACGTTCGTCACGTTCGCTAAGTTCCCCGACCAGGGAGCTTCGCAGTCATCTGTAAAGTCCTGCATCACCCCCGCGCCGTCGATCCTGAGCGTGCCATCATCCAGCCACACCCGGATGTCGTCACTCTGCGTCGCCCCGGCCTGCCAGGGATTCCACTCCGTCCCTTCCGTTGGCGCATCCAGCGGCTCGATAATGTTGAAGCCGCCGGGGAACTGGGTCATACACCTCTTCAGCGTCCGCAGCGGCTCGGGTGTCGCATCCGTCAGCGGCCCGAGCAGGGCCGCGAAGAGCTGAAGCCGCGTGACGGTCAGGTTCGCGTCCTGCGCGCCAGCGCCCAGGTCGGTCACCAGCAGGATGCCCTCGCGCAGCTTGACGCCGTAGCAGCGGCCCGCGTCGGCATCCGTCTCCTTGACGCAGATGTTGAACGACAAGTCCCCGGCTTCCAACGCCGCAGCAACGTCAATCGAGAGCCCGACGTAGTCGAAGATCATCTGCGCGGTCATCTGGCTCTGGATTTGCAGCATTCCCTCGCTCGTGGTGGCTTGACTCGCCTGATTGCCGAAGCGCAGCTCCATCGCGCCCGCCAGATAGCAGTTGCGCCAGGTGCCGCTCTCGGACTGGTAGCCGAGCTGCTCCAGTGCATCCGCGCACAGGCGTCGCGCGGCCGTGTTCGACGGATCGGCGTAGACGAGCTCGCGCGTGATCTGCGCGACCCACTGGTACTCGCCCTTCGCGTAGTCTTCGCGCGCCCGCGCCAGCGCCGCGTCGGCGCCGCCAAGATACCGCACCAGCTTCCGGGCGGAGTCCTTCGGCGCGAGCGGATTGAGGTTCACCGGATTCGCGTCGTAAAAGCCCATGTACTTCTGGTAGACGGCGCGGGCGTCATGGGAGACCGTACCGTAGTACTGGCGAACGTACCAGACCTTCGCCAGCTTCGGCGGCAGCGTCAGCAAATGGGAGATCTCGTTCGCCGTGCGCCCGAGATTGATGTAATGAAGCGTCTGGTCGTTGATGAAGCGGTAGATCGCCGCCGTATCCTCCATGTAGTCGCGGATCGTCGTGTCGGACGCGTTCGCATTCCAGTGCGGCCAGTTGTGGGACTGGAAGACGACCTGCACTGCATCCGGTCCGCGATCGACGAACGCGTGCACGGCCTCGAGGATGTACTTGCTCCAGGCCGCGCCGTCGCGCACCTGCGCACCGCGCAGAGTGTAGAGGTTGTGCAGCGTCGCCGTGCAGTTCTCGGCGAGCCAGAGCGCCTTGTAGTCCGGGAAGTAGGCGTTCATCTCGGCCGGGGCCTCCGTGCCGGGCGTCAGCTGGAAGCACACGCTGAGTCCGTCGATCTCGGTCTCGACGAAGTTCGACTCCGACGCCCGGACGGTGCGCGTCGGGGCGTAGAGGCTGACCGTCCCCGTCGCCTGTCCGAGTCCAATGCCCATGCCCATCTTGCCGCGCT
>CALZAJ010000096.1 GCA_945613785.1 uncultured Verrucomicrobiota bacterium
TAGTAATACTGCTTGTTGGGCAGATCTGGATAGATTGCAACCGTGCGGTCGAAGAGAACCTTGAGCTGTCCCGTACAGGAATAGAAATACGCCGGGGTTCCGAACACGATCACGTCCGCCGCCTGCATCTTCTTGAGAATCGCCGCCGCATCATCCTTGATGACACACTTGTGCGTCTTCTGGCAGGCGTAGCAACCCGTGCAGTAGCCGATCTTCTTGTCGGCGATGCGGATCTTCGTGACCTTGTTACCAGCCTCCTTCGCGCCCTTCGCGAACTCGTCGCAGAGGAGATCGGTATTCCCGCCCTTGCGCGGCGAAGATGAGAGAATGAGTACGTTCTTCATTGTGCGGTTCCTTTCGATTAGATTTTCCCTTTCAAATACTTCTGCCGGAGACGTTCCGGGAATTTCTCAATGGCATAGCGAAGCATCGTGCGCGGCATCGTCCTGTAACGCGGCAGGAGAAACCCCTCAAGCACCTGCCGGTCACGTTTGCCAATCTCGCGAAGCATCCACCCGACCGCCTTGTGGATGAGGTCGTGCGGATGACCGAGGAGAATCTGCGCGATCTCCAGCGTCGTGTCGAAGTCGCCGCGCCGAATGAACTGCATCGTTGTGACGATAGCGATGCGCTTAACCCAAATTGTCTCGCCATGCCGAGCCATCTCACGGAGAAACTCACGGTCATGCGTAAAGTACCAGTCGCCAAGGATCTCGTAACAGGTGAGATCGACAAGATCCCAATTGTTGATGAAGTCCATGTAACCGAGATACTCGTCCACGATCTTCTCGCATTCTGCTTCGGATGCTTTCGCATCCTTGTACCGCCGCAAAAGGACAAGAAGGCCAGCCAGCCGCACCTCGTGATAAGGCGAGGTAATCAGCGCATCGACGTCGGCATCCGAACATTCCGTCCAATGCGCCTTGACAATTGCTCGCGTCTGCGGAACCTTCACACCGAGAAATTTATCTCCCTCGCCGTACTGCCCCTTGCCCGTCTTAAAGAAGCGCATCAAGACCTTGCGCTGCGCAAGGCTTCCGACTTTCCTCAACTCTCGCAGTATGACATTCACGGCACACCTCAAAAGCACCTGTTCGCGATCTCGCTGCCGTTGTTCAAGTTCGCCCTGTAGTCGGACGGCGTCTTCGACATCGTGACCCGGACATTGGCGTACTGAAGCTTCCAGTGAGTGCGCCCGCTGATCAGGCGCAGTCCGAGCCGCTCCAGCGGCTTCGGGTCGTTGTAATAGCCAGCGTCCTTCAGAATCTGCCTCAATTCGGCGCGGCGTCGTTCGAGTTCGCCGGACGACTGGTTTGCCGCAAGAACATACCGCAGGATCTCGGCGCGGCGTTCCCGCCCGGATCGCTCCGCTGTTCCGAGCCCGTCCAGCAGCGTCGCCACCACCTGCTCGCGCACCTCGCCGGGAAAGACCTCGGCAGCCGTCGCAGGAGCGACGAGGATGCCCTGTGTGGGCTTCGTCGGCTCAACTCTGGCAACGGGCGCGGCTTCAACCGGCGCGGCTACAGGGGCGTTCTCGCCGCACTTGCGCAGTTCGCCCTGCAACCTACCGCACTCGCCCTGCAGGCGGTCTCGTTCGCGAATCGCCACAATGTGTGCTTCGCGCTCTTCAGCCAGTTGTCGTTCGAGTTCGGCGATCCGCTCGTCCGCCTCGGCTTTCTCCTCCGCGATGGCGTCCAGAGCGGCATCCTTCGCCTCCAGAGCAGCTTTCAGCTCGGCCGTCCGATCCTCGCCCGCGCCCGCCCCGGGCGCAACACGCAGGCTTCTGGGCGCGTTCTGCGGGGTACGGGAGAAGTATGCCAGCACCTCTTCGGCCTCGCGATCCTCGTCCGAGACCGTCGGCACGGGCTGCGCAGCCGGGGCAGGTTCGACACGAGACGGAGGCGACTCCTTGAGAATCGCCTTCGTCAGCTGGCTCAGATCTGTGAGCGTTTTCGCCATGTGGCAATTATACCATTTTCGGCAAGGGGTTCGCGTCCATCCAAAAGCGGTCGCCGACACGTTCGATGGTCTTTTTAGCAAGGCGCATCGTCTTCTGCGTCCGCGCCGCCATCTCCTTGATCTTGGCGACCTCGACCGCAAGCGGCACGAGGAATCCCGGCAGCACCTCGACCTTGACCTTTTCACCCATCGCAACAAGCCCATTCACAAGCCGCAGGGTGTCCCTGAACAGCTTGGTCTTGAATCGCGCCGGTGCGTTCCGCAGCCGGAAATCCATCTCGGCGACCTCGATGTAGCCCTTGAGGAAATCCCGCAGCGTTTCGGCTTTCGCAATGTCCCCCGCAGTCTTCGCTACGTCCTTCTTCAGTTCGTCTGGAATCCGGCATCCCTGGCAGAGCGTCTCGGTGAAGACCTGCCCGAACTCAAGCCACCGCTGAATCGTCATTTTCGTCCCGTCGGGGAAAATCATGCATCCCCGCTCGTCGATCCGGCGGATCGTGTTCTTGAAGATTTCCGCGTCGACGATCCTGTGGAAATCATCGTTAAGCCGCTGCGCGACCTTTGCGATCTCGTCCCAGCTTCCGAGCTTTCTCTCCTTCTCCTCCTTGATTCCGACGAGCTGTCCGAGCCCCTCGTCCATCGACTTGAGCACCGACCCCTTGATGAAGGAGTAGAACCCAATCCCCCCGACCGGGTCGATCTTCGACCAGTCGAGCTGCGCTTCCCAATTCGTGTCATCTGCCATCTTGTGCTTCCTTTCCTTTGCGCTGAAACCACCGTGGTCTCAACGCTGCACATGATGCCGTAATAGTCAGGACATATCCAGCGGGTGCGTGAAAATAAATGCAGATTTATGGCCTTGATAATGTCTGCCGCCTACGGCATAATGGGGACTGGTGTCCACAAAACAGGACGATGCACCGCAGTCGACAGTATAGACGAGGCGTCCGCTTACCGGGAAAGGCATGAAGGGGGGAATGCTCGAAGTCCGTGATTCTTGATGGTCGCCTTTTAGAACGGCGAGGCGGTCGCCCGCCCCGCCGCTCCGTCCGTCAGTCGGCGACCGCCGCCTTGAACTCCTCCGGCACTCCGAAGGCGACCAGGTACATCGAGCCGCTGATCACCTCGCTGATGCCCAACGCCTCCGAGGGCTGGAGATGGAACAGCCACCGACGCTCGTCCCCTCCGCCCGCCGGACAGAAGAAAAGCTCAAGCGAGTAACCTGGAACCGGGTCGATGATGTGGCGCAGGCCGATTCTCGTGCTCCCCCTCGCCGTGAAGTGCCAGATGCCGTGGTCACCATTGATCGACTCGCACTCGCCCCGGAAGACCTGCTGCATCTTCGCGAGGTCGTCGAACGCGAGCTTCACCGTGTGCGCCTCCGTCCAGTCAAAGGTCGGGAAGGTCGGATTCGGTCCGAGCCGATAGCCGACCGTCTTCTGTGCGGCGAAGGTACAGAAGATGCCGCCGTCAGCCGCGCCGGACGCCGGATGCAGCTCCATTTTGATCGCGCATCCCGTCCCCCTCGCGTTCGCGTGGTAAAGCGCAAGGCGCGGCCTCATGCCCGGAGCGCGTTCGTACTCGTCGACCTTCTCGTTCTTGTTCTCTTGCATTGTATTTTCCCTTCCTGTTTGATGTTGGCGGTCGGGCAAACGCGCCCGACCGCCATGTTGAAATCAGCCGTTCAGCTTCTCTTCCTCGCGACGGCGGTTATTGTCGACGATATCGTCCAGCCACCGCCCGCCGACCATGAAGCGCGGAATCGCAATCGCCATCGGCTTCTCCATATCGCAGAGCCGGATGCTCACGATGCTGCAGTCGCTCTGGTAGGCGTTGTCGCCCGTAAGCTCGTACACTGCGTCCATCAACGCCCCTTTCGTGATGTAGACCCGCTCGCACTTGAGCGGCGTGTAGCCCTTCAGCCAGTCGAAGACCTGCTTGAGGCTTTCGTCGCTCGTGTCGAGCCCCTCCCATGTGAGCGCGGACTCCTTGACCAGCTCCTCGAGCTGCGCCTTCGTCTTGACCATGATCCTTTCCATCTTCTTTTGCCTTTCTCTTTTCGGTTTTCGCGGGAGGCCCATCCCCCCGTTTTTCTGTGACACATGATGCCGTAATACCGCGTGGTTATCCAGCGGGTGTCGAAAGATTTATAATCTTTTTCGAGTTGCTATTAGCTTCCGCTTTACGGTAATATGGAGCTGGTGTCCTGAAACTCGCCTCGGAGTGCGAGGCGACGGAAATGCCGCGCCCCTTTTGGAACGCGGCACTTTGCGGGCTCGGCACTCGCGGTCAGCCCCAGAGGTCCTTCCACTCGATCTCGTAGCGGATCTCGTCGCCGAGCTGCACGTTGTCATCGTCCTCGCGCTTCACGTCCTCCTCGTCGAAGTGCGGGTCTTTCGCCGCAAGGGTCTCGCGGATGTCCTCCTCCATCGCCGCCCGCGCCGCCTCGATTGTGCGGTACGCGCTCGTGGTCGGCGGCTCCTCGCACTGGTAGAGGTTCCGAATGCAAAGCTCGTAGTAGCCCTGCGGCTCGTCCGCCATCGCCTTCAGTGCAAGCGCGACCAGGCCGCTCCTCGCGAGGAGCATCGCCGGACACTTCGCGAAGCGTTCAAGTTCCTCTTCGCCCTGCTCCGAGGCGATGCCCTCGAGGCAGTCCTTCATGCCGAGGAGGAGCTGCGCCGCCTCGGTCATAACCGCCGCGCCGCCCTTCCGCTTCGACGCGTCCGCCTCGCGGATTTCCTGTTCCATCATCTTGATCTTGCCCATCTTGATTCTCCTTGTCGTTGGTGCAGGGCGGGCGCGAGGCTCGCCCCGCGTTTGGGTTCAGTCGTGAAGCGGCTGCTGGGTGATCACCCACTCGACGTCCTCGCCGATGGTGACCCGCGTGTCGCTGACGCGGTTGAGGTCGGCGGCATCAAATTCGCCGTCGGCGTTCGCCAGCGTCTCGCTGATGTCCGCCTCCATCTTCGCCTTCGCAGTCGCGAGCTTGCGGCAGATCACCGTGTCCGGCATCACGCCCTCGTAGGCCTTGCGAATCGTCAGTATCCACACCTTCGTCTGCTTGACCTCAAGGTGATCCTTCCCCTTCGCCTTGAAGTAGTCCTTCACGGTCGTTCCCCAGCCCTTGGGGAACCGCTCCAGGTTGTCGAGCACCTCGCTCACCATCTCGCGTATCGTTGTCATCTTCTTTTGCCTTTCTCTTTTGGTTTTTCGCGGAAGGCCCATCCCTCCGTTTTTCTGCAACACATGATGCCGTAATACCCGCAGGATATCCAGCGGGTATCTGAAAATAAATAATCTTTTATGGCCTTGCTATTATCGCGCCGCTACGGCATAATGGAACTGGTGCCCACTCGCCGGGGCGGATCGCCGCAGGGAAAAATAGCGCGGGCGGTCTCCCGATAGAAAAACGTCTCACGCCAAGGCAAATCGACGCTCGACGCAAAAATTCGGAAGCCGCCCGCGGACGGGGGTAAGTTAGGTCCCCGCCCAAGAGGGTGTGCCGACTACGCCAGCAGGATGGCCATCTTCTCGCCGATGGGAGCGAGACGGCTGATCACGTAGTCGAAGTCCGCGCCGTCCGCATAGGCGGCGATGACCTCACGCGCCTCGGCGCGGAGGGCCTTGAACTCCGGGGTCTTTCTTATGATCTTCTCGTGCATGGTCTTGTCCTCCTTTGAGGGTTGCCGAAATGATGCCATAATCGGCGTTGGAAATCAAGTGCGCATCGTCAGAATCCGCCGCCCGCGCCGCAGGGGCGCGGGTCAACATCCCGCCCTACTTCGTCCTCCTTATGAGGGTGAACCTCGGATTCGACTGAATCACCTTGATGAGATTCTTCTCGAGCGCATCGTCGCGGCCGCCGTTCAGCCAGAGGTCATACCAGTAGTCGTAGTCCGTCCCTGCGTAGATCCGCGCCATCTCGGCAAAGACCAGCTCGCGCTGGACGGACTCGCCGCAGTCGCAGATGTCGTAGAAGTTCTCGACGCCGTGCATCCGCCGATTCACCTCCGCGAAGGTGACGTCCTTGCGAAAGTCGCCGATGAGCGGTTTCTCCTCCGGGTGCGTCGCGAGGAGCCAGTGCCGCACCTTGCGGCTTGCCTCCTTCGGATCTGCGAGGGGCTTGCGCTCCGCCGCATTCTTCCTCGTTTTCGTCTTCATTTGCCTTGTCCTTTCCGCGAAGGCCCGTCCTCCGCTTTTCGCTGCACATGATGCCGTAATTCCCGTGGAATAGCACCGGGGTATTTTCGGCTATTTCAGCAGCTCCCACCTTGCGATTTCGTCGCCGCCCGGACGGGCCACGACGATCTCGTCGCCAGCCTCGTTCGCCTTGCCGCCGTGTTCGTCGGCGACCTCCCGCGCGTCCGCCCGCATCGCCGCCCGCGCCGACTCCTCGTCGCCGTACTCGTAGGTCGTGCTGCCGAAGCCCGATGCGCTGAATCTCACCTTGACCATCTTCCGTTTCCTTTCCGCTTTCGGCGGGAGGGGCGAGAACGCCCCTTCCCGCCCTCCGTGGTTCACAGCCCGACTCCCTTGAAGTTCCAGTC
>CALZAJ010000097.1 GCA_945613785.1 uncultured Verrucomicrobiota bacterium
CACGACGTCGGGAGTTGAATTCGACACCCATAGGGCGGAACGCCAGGAAATCGGGCCCTCCGCCGATTCAAGCGTAATTCCAGACGGCAAGGCGTTTGTCGAGAATTCGGACGGGTAGCCGAAGGAAAGGAGATTCATGCCCGGAAAGATCTCATCGGACAAAGCATCGGCGAAAGGAACCCGCCCGAAGACGCGAAAGCGAAACGGTTCGGAGGACGGCGCGGGTTCCAGGACAAAGGCATCGCCAGGTTCAGCTGGGAGTACCGATTCGGAAGCCCTGTCACCAGGAGCGATCCATCCCGTCGCCGTACGGATCGCTCCCGTCACGACACCCGAGGAAAAATGGAGAAGCGCATCCGAACGGATGTCATCCCCGTCGCCGGCGAATGGTCCGGAAAGAAACGATCCCGGACGTCCGTCACCCAGCGGTTCGAACGGTAGGCCGAAGGGAACGGGCGCACCATCGGGAACGGACACCTCCATAATGCCGACGACATCATCGGCGAAGACGTTCCAGACACCGACGACAAGCGCAGTGCAGACGACAGATACGATATTTCTCATGCGATTCTCCTTTTGTCAAGACAAAACAGGAGAATCTTACCAAGCGAACCTCTAAATAACCTCTACCAAACCTCTAAATCTCCAGAGGAATGATCTTTTCTGTCCTATTGCTCCGGCAATGAATTATTGTGAATCGGCCGCATAGCGCACATGCTTGTCCATGAAGTATGATTTTACGCGCCCTTCACCTCCGCTCTGCGGCGGCGGATGTCCTGGGCGAGGCTTGAGCATTCCCCCAATTAACCCTGACCAGCACAATAAGAACGCGGCGCGGCGACGCAGACAAATGCCGCGAGAAGAACAATTATAAACGCAATGAATTTGCGTTTGGCTGATACTTCTTGCTCTTTATCTGATTCCGGAAGACGGACCCCGTCCTTACGCAACAGTTTTTGGAGTCCGCGCAAAGCGAGCGGCAGACGACCTTGGGGAGTCGCAATCGCGGCGGCCACGCACAGAAGCGCGACCACCGCGATGATCCGGAAAATCCAGAACAGGGGTGCCATCCTTAGGTGTAACGCAAGACCTCGTCGACCGTCGTATAGCCGTCGAGAATCGAGCGGATGCCGTCCTCACGCATGGTACGCATGCCGAGTTCACGGGCTTTTTCGCGGATAATCAGCGTCGGGGCCTTGTTGTTGACGAGTTCGCGCAACGGGCCCGACATACGGAGATATTCGAAGACGCCCTTTCGGCCCTTGTAGCCCGTGCCATTGCAGGTCTTGCAGCCCTTGCCGAAGTAGAACGGACGCCCACCGATCTGGTCACGCGTCATTTCGATGCGTTCCATCGTTTCGTCATCCGGTTCATACGGCTGCTTGCACTCCTTGCAGCAGGTACGCACAAGACGCTGTCCCAACACACCTTCGAGCGTGGAGCTCAAGAGGTACGGGGCGACATTCATATCGACGAGACGCATGACGGCGCCGGCGGCGTCGTTGGTGTGGAGCGTCGAGAACACGAAGTGACCCGTGAGCGCGGCCTGCACGGCGATTTCCGCCGTCTCAAGGTCACGAATTTCGCCGATCATCATCACATCCGGGTCCTGACGCAAGAAGGCGCGAAGCACCTTGGCGAACGTGTTACCCACCTGCGCATCAATCGGGACCTGCACGATGCCGTCCACGTTGTATTCGACCGGTTCCTCGGCCGTCAGAAGCTTCGTGTCGATCTGGTTGATGCGGCGGAGAATCGAGTACAGCGTCGTCGTTTTACCCGAGCCGGTCGGACCCGTCACGATGAAGATGCCGTTCGGCTTCTCGATGTCCATCGTGATCTGTTCATAGACGTCTTCCGGAAGGCCCACGTTCTCGAGGTCGAGCGAGGTCGCCGACTGGTCGAGAATTCGCATAACGACCGATTCGCCGTGGGCGGTCGGCAGACAGCTCACACGGAGGTCGACGGGCTTGCCTGCGACGGTGAGGGCGATACGTCCGTCCTGCGGAATGCGGCGTTCGGCGATGTTGAGGTTCGCCAGAATCTTGATACGCGAGATGATGGCCGGGGCCATCTTCACGTCCGGAGCCTTCATTTCGTAAAGCGCGCCGTCGACGCGGTAGCGAATCTTGAAGTCATGTTCGAACGGCTCGATGTGAATATCGGCCGCACGGTCGACGACGCCCTGGTACAGGACGAGGTTGACGAAGCGGATGATGGCGGACGAGTTGGCGGCGTTCTCCATCGACGCGATGTCGTTGGAGTTCGCGGCCAGGGACGCATCGTCATCCATACCCTCGCCGAGGGACTTGATCATGTCCGCGACGGAGTCGCTCGCATCACCGTAGTACTGCGAAATGCGGTCCATCACGTCCTTCTCGCGGGCAAAGACGAAACGGACCTCCTTGGACAGCGTGAAGAGCATCTCGTCCGAGATGCGCGGATCGACGAGATCAAACGTCGCAAGCGTCACGGACGTGTCATCGACCGCCACCGGGAACACGTTGTACATACGCGCCGTGGAGGCGGGAATGGCTTCCGTGATCTCAGTCTCGAGCGTCATCGCGCCGAGGTCGATCGCTTCGGTGTCCTGATAGGCGGCCATCGCGCTGAGGAGGTCGTCTTCGCTCAGGACTTCCTGGTCGATGACGAGCCGACGGACGGGTTTCGCCTCGGTCTTCGAGAGGTCCTGCAGGTCCTTGGCCTGCTCCTCGTCGATGTAACCGTTCTGGACGAGAATCTGGAGAATCGGATCTATCATGGATTAGTCCTCGCCCATCTCTTCCTTGAGCTTCTGGACGACGCTGTCGGGGTCCTGGGCCTTGGTGATGAGCTCTTCGTAGGAAATGTAACCGTCCTTGTAGTGCTTCAGGAGGCAGGAGTCCAGCGTCATCATGCCGAACTTCGCGCCCGTCTGGAGGTCGGACTTGATCATGTTCGTCTTGTTGTCGCGGATACGGCTCTTGATGGCGTCCGTCGACGTCATAATCTCGAACGCGGCGATACGGCCGTGGACCTCGCCGTTTTCGTCGAGCTTCGGCAGGAGGATCTGCGAAATGACGGCCTGCAGACCGGCGGCGAGCTGCGTACGGACCTGTTCCTGCTGGTTGGTCGGAAACGCGTCGACGATACGGTCAACCGTTTCCGCGGCACCAGTCGTGTGCAGCGTGCCGAACACCAGGTGACCCGTTTCAGCGGCGGTGATGGCCGCACCGATCGTCTCGAGGTCGCGCATTTCGCCGACGAGGATGACGTCCGGGTCCTGACGCAGGGCGCGGCGAATGGCCTCGGCGAAGCTCGGGACGTCGTCACCGATTTCACGCTGGGTCACCAGCGACTTGGCGGACTTGTGATAAAATTCGATCGGGTCTTCAATGGTGATGATGTGCACCGAACGCTCGTGGTTGATGACGTCGAGCATCGACGCAAGGGTCGTCGACTTACCGGAACCCGTCGGGCCGGTGACGAGGATGAGGCCACGCGGCTTGTAGAGCAGTTCCTTCACGACCGGCGGCAGACCCAGCTGCTCCATCGTCAGGAGCTTGGAGGGAATCTGACGGAGCACCATACCATAGCGCTTGCGTTCCTTGAGCACGGACACACGGAAACGGGTGCCGGACGGATGGGCCAAGGCGAAGTCGGCGCCGCCGTTGTTCTCCACTTCCTCCATCTGCTCTTTGGTCGAGACCTCCTTGCAGAGACGGAGCGTGTCCTCCTCGGTCATTTCCTCGTCCGCCAGCGGGCAGAGCTCGCCGTGAACACGCAGCAGCGGCGGCATGTAAGCACGGATATGAAGGTCGGAACCGCCTTCGTCAATCGTCGCCTGCAGAAGTTCATCCATCGAAATGTCCATGGCCAGAGTCCTCCCTTAAATCAAACAATTCTCACAATCAAACAATCCTTAATCCGCATCACCCATCGTGACGCGCAAGATCTCCGACAGCGACGTCATGCCGCTTGCGACCTTCAGCATACCGTCCTCACGGAGCGTACGCATACCCATTTCACGGGCGCGCTGACGGAGCAGTGTGGCCGGTGCATGGTCGAAGATCAGACGTTCAATCGTATCGTCAACCTTGAAGATCTCGAAGATGCCCTTTCGTCCCTTGTACCCCGTGCGGCCGCACTTGTCGCAACCGGTGCCGTGGAACATGCGTTCGGGCATCGTCTTGGAAATCGCGCCGAGCATCTTGATCTCGCGCTCGGACGGCGTGTACTCCTCGCGACACTTCTCGCAGATGGCGCGGACCAGACGCTGGGCCATGGCCGCGCGAAGAGCGGAAGCGACGAGGAACGGCTTACAACCGATATCCAGAAGACGGGTAACCGCGGACGGTGCGTCGTTGGTGTGGAGGGTCGAGAACACCAAGTGACCGGTGAGCGCCGCTTCCATGGCGATGCCCGCCGTTTCCTCGTCTCGAATTTCTCCGATCATCACGATGTTCGGGGCCTGACGCAGAATCGAGCGGAGCGCCGCCGAGAAGTCGAGGCCGACGTCCTTGTTGACCTGCACCTGGTTGATGCCGGACATCTGGTATTCGACAGGGTCTTCGACCGTGATGAGCTTCTTGTCCGGCGTATTGATCTGACCGAGACAGGCGTACAGCGTCGTCGTCTTGCCCGAGCCAGTCGGACCCGTCACGAGCACGACGCCGTCAGGCAGCTTGATGAGACGCTCGAACGTCGCCTGGTCGTCGGCCAGGAAGCCGAGCTGAGGCAGACCGAGCGCGAGGTTCGACTTGTCAAGAACACGCATGACGATCGATTCGCCATGGTTCGTCGGCACCGAGTTCACACGAAGGTCAAGGTCCTTGCCGTTGACGGAAATCTGGATTCGGCCGTCCTGCGGGATGCGCTTCTCGGAGATCTTCATCTTCGACATGATCTTGATGCGCGAGATGATTGACCCCTGCAGACGCTTCGGCGGCGAGTCCATCTTGCGAAGCGCGCCATCGATACGATAACGGACGCGGAATTCCTTCTCCATCGGCTCGAGATGAATATCGGACGCCTTCATCTTGATCGCCGTGGTGATCAGCATGTTCGCCAGCTTCACAACCGCGGAGTCATCGCCCTCCTCGACGCCCTCCAGCCCGTCCATTTCGCCACGGGTCTGCACGTCGGCCGGACCGGCGTCCTGATAGAGCTTGGCCATCGCGGCCTGAACCTCCGCCTTGGGCGAGATGACCGCCTCGACGTCGCGCCCGTGGAGGACGTAACGCAGCGAGTCGATCGCATCGTAACCCATCGGGTCGGACAGCGCAACCGTGATTGAATCCTCGTCGGCGACTACCGGCACCACGCCGTACTTCTTCGCGATGTCGGCCGGGATCTCTTTCGTGATCTCCGCGTTGATCGCGTCGGCGTTGACGTGACAGTACTTGAGGCCAAATTGGTCTGCAACCGTACCGAGAACCTCGTCCTCGCCAATCGTGCCGCCGGAAACGAGTACGTCAAGCGTCGTCTCGTTCTCCGCCTTCATCGACTGCTGTGCGGACGCAACCTGATCGGGAGTCAGGAAGCCGCGCTCGACCAGAAGCTGAATTACATATTCGTCGTTACTTGTCATTGTTAGTGGACATTATAGCGCAAATGAAATGTTCAGACAAGGGGTTTGCCGATCTTCGGGACCGCCGCCATGAGATACTTCGTGTACTCCTCCTTGGGGTTCTTGAGGACCTCGTCGCAGGTGCCCTGCTCGACGATCCGCCCCTTGTTCATCACAATGATACGATCGGCGATGTGCTGAACGACGCCGATGTCATGGGTGATGAAGAGCATGCTCAGCCCCAGCTTCTTCTTGAGGTCGGACAGAAGATCCAGCACCTGGGCGCGGATCGTCAGGTCCAGGGCCGACACGGCCTCGTCGCAGATCAGCAGCTTCGGCTTCAAGGCGATGGCACGCGCGATACAGATGCGCTGACGCTGTCCGCCCGAAAACTCATGCGGATAACGGTCGAGGATGTCGGTCGGGAGCCCGACGCTCTCCAGGAGCTCCATCGCCTTCACGCGGGATTCGGCGGGCGTGCAAAGGCCGTGGCAGATCATGCCCTCCGTCAGGATCTCGCGGATCGTATGACGCGGATTGAGCGAAGCGTGCGGATCCTGGAAAACGACCTGGACCTTCCGACGATAGGCCATCTCCTCGGCGCGACCGACGGAATTGATGTCCACCCCGTCCACCTTGATCGTGCCGCCACAAGGATTGTTGAGCTTCAAGACCGCCCGGCTCGTCGTCGACTTGCCGCAGCCGGATTCGCCGACGACGCCCAAGGTCTCTCCGCGACGCAAATCGAAGCTCACGCCGTCCACGGCCTTCACGTGCCCGACCGTCCGAGCGAAGATGCCCTTCTTGATCGGAAACCAGACCTTGAGGTCCCTCACTTCAAGAATATTGTCGGCCATCACTCCCCC
>CALZAJ010000098.1 GCA_945613785.1 uncultured Verrucomicrobiota bacterium
TTCGCGAAGGGTAGTCGGGCGCGGCAAATCGCCCGAGCCGCGGCAGGAACGGACCAGGGGAAGGGTTCTGGTTGACGGACAGAGGGATTTCATCCCAGACTGTGCCACGTTATCCAAAAGTTACACACTCATTCATCGTTGGGTCCGTCGCTCATGTCGCAAGAGAGATGGAGAAAACGAGAGGAGCCGTGAGAATGGGGAAGCGCGTGTTCGTCAATCAGATGAATCCGGCGCGGGAAAGCATTTCCTCCGTGAGGCCGGAGGCCTGAGTCTGCTGAGCGACGTACTTGCCGATCACATCCCCTTCCAGATTGACGGAATCGCCGATTTTCTTCGTACCGAGCGTCGTTTCAGCGGCCGTTGTCGGAATGAGATCGACCGTGAGCCAGTCTTCCCCGAGACCGGAAATCGTGAGCGACACGCCATCGATGGTAATGGAGCCCTTCAGGACGGATTGAGCCGCCAAGACGCGTCCGCACTTGACCTTGAGCTGGAAGTCACGGCCTTTCGGCGTTTTCGCAATCACCGTACCGCGACAATCGACATGACCCTGCACGATGTGTCCGCCCATTGCATCACCCACGCGGAGCGCACGCTCGAGATTCACCTTTGCACCCGGCACGAGATCGCCGAGACCCGTGCGCTTCACCGTCTCGTTCAACACGTCCGCCGTGAAGCGATGGTCATCAAATTTACAGACCGTCAGACAGACACCGTTGACCGCGACCGACTCTCCTTCTTCCAACGGCTTCGCCCAAGGTTCAAAACCAATCTCAAGAACAAGCCCCGCGCCCCAAGAAACGCGTTTGACGGTGCCAATTTTCTGGATGAGTCCGGTGAACATAGGGGAAAACTTAAACTTGGTTGATGAGGAGATTGTTTGATTTGGGAATGGTGGATTAGATGGAGAAATGACAGAGAATGTCGGGTCCGAGGATGCGTTCGTCACGGGGCACGAACGGACGGACCGCCTGGGCGATGCGCTTCTTGCCGATGATGACCGGCGAAACGACGGACATCCATTCGTCGACGAGCCCAGCCTGGGCAAGCGACACGGCCAGTTGAAGGCCGCCTTCACAGAGGACGTGCGTAAGGCCCTTCTTGCCGAGTTCAACAAGCGCCTTCTTGGCGTCGCCAAAGACCAGCGTCTCGTTCGGCTCGCCGTCGGTGAAGATCTGCGCCTGCTTCGGCAGATTCCCGGACTTCGAGATGATGACGCGCACAAGGTCGTCGTTGCGCTGGCCGTGCGAGAGCAGCGACGGATTGTCCTTGCGCACCGTCTCCGCGCCGACCATGATGGCGTCGACACGTTCGCGCAGCGAACCCGTGAACTTCCGCGCCGCGGCGGAACTGATCCAGCGGGCGTCGCCGTAGTCGTCGCAGATCTTGCCGTCCAGCGACATTGCGATCTTCACCGTCACATACGGAAGCCCCGTCGTCACGTGCTTGCGGAAGCCGCGGATCAACTTGTCGCATTCATCAGCGGCCAAAGACTTCGGATCGAACTTCTCGCACGCGATGCCATGTTTCGCGAGCGCGCGCTTGGCCTTGCCGCGGTTGGTCGGATTCGGATCGGCGACGGCATAGACGACGCGGGAGATGCCGGCGGCGATGATGGCGTCCGTACAGGCGCCGACACGGCCCGGCTTGGAACACGGTTCGAGGGTCACGTAAATCGTCGCGCCCTTCGTATCGTTCTTGCGGCGTCGCGCGTTCTTGATGGCGTCGACCTCGGCATGGTCGCAGCCGCACTTGCGATGATGGCCCTTGCCGATGACTTTGTCGTTCTTGACGAGGACCGCGCCGACGGCAGGATTCGGCCGCGTATGACCAAGCCCCTTCGCCGCCTCTTCGGCAGCCATCATCAAGTATCCGTGGTCCGTCACGGGATCAGAGCGACTTCGCGAACTTGTCGAGGACACCGTTCACGAGCGAACGGGACTTCGGCGTGGAGAACCAGTTGGCGAGGTCAATCGCCTCGTTGATGACGACCGGTTTCGGGACGTCGGACCACTTCATTTCACAGAGCCCCATGCGCAGGACGACACGTTCAATGGTGCCGAGACGATATAGGTCCCAATTGTCCAGCAACGGTGTGAGGAAATCATCGATCTCAGTCTGATGGTCAAGAACGCCCATCACACGCTCTTCCGCAAAATCGCGGAGCTTGCCCTTGACGACGACACCGCCATCTGCTTCATCGAGGGAGCTGAGTTCCTCCCAGAACGCCTGCATGAACGCAAGCTTATCTTCAGGCGGATTAAGATCCGCCGCGGTCAGCATCTGAATCGCCCATTCACGGGCCTGTCTGCGTGTCGCCGTCATGTCAAAGAGCCTTTATTGATTTGGCGTTATTATACCAAATTATCGTTTACCTGCTCAACTGCAGCCAGACGCGGAGGACCTCGCTCACGCTCCAGGCCTGGGCCGTACAGCCCTTCTGTGCGTGCGGCGCATCGCCGTCGGCAATTTCACTCATGTGGCAAAGGCAGCCCGTGTTGAGGTTCTCGACGGACGAAGCAAGCAGCTGCAGCGCGGTTTCGTTGGAGCAGGACTTCGTCATCGACAGGGCTTCAGCATAAAGCGCGAATGGCCAGACCCACACCGTACCGTTGTGATAGGCCGGCTTACGGACCGTGTCCTCGTCGCCGGCGTAGATGCCGCGGTAAAGCGGATGGCCCGCGTTAAGCGAACGGATGCCGCCTGGCACGAGAAGCTCTTCGGTCTCACGAAGAATCAGCGGATCGTCCAAGACGCCGAGCGTGATCAGGAAGAGTTCGTTGCAACGGATGGTGTCTTCCATCCACGCCTTGGACGCGGGTTCGCCGTTCGGGGCGGCCAGGCAGTCCGCATAACCGGTCTCACGCTTGAAGTACTTCTGGACGGACGCCAGGGCACGATCTGCGAGCTCGGTGCGTCCCGTGTACTTGAGCGCGGAGATCCATAGCGCCTGAATTTCGACTGGATAGCCGATGCGCGGCGTACAGGCGGGATAGTTGGTGTCCATCCACGTGAAGTGGGACGGGGACCAGACCAGGGCCGATTCCGGATCCATATGAATGCCGTTCGGCGTACCCTTGATGTAGTTCGCGATGAGACTTTCGCAGGTCTTCTTGAGCACGGTGACATCAACGCCCAGCGCCTCAGCTTCCTGGACGCAGCGAATGAACCAAAGCTGGGCGTCCGTCGTGTCGCGGTTACCGGCAGTCTTGCCGTAGATGATGTTCGGCAGCGTGCCGTTCTCCTCAAACGCGGCAAAGGCCTTGAGGATCTTCACCGAGTCTTCGATCTTGCCGGCCGCCAGCATGCCGCGCATGAAGATGAACGTATCGCGTCCCCAATCGAGGAACCACGGATAGCCCGCGATGACGGTCTTGAGGTCGTCGCGCTTGACGATGAAGAGTTCGAGTGCCTCGGCAAGCGATTCAGCAATGCCGGCCGTCGGCTGTCGGTCGTCGCCGACCGTCGTGAAGTTCAGCTGCGCAGGGACCTTGGCCGTATTCAGAACGCCCGTGAGCGTTACGGAGTCACCGACCTTGAGGTCCGCCGAGATCCAACCGGGACTGAAGAGATCACCGTTCGGATCCTGTCCGCGAGCGGCCTCTTCGGGATGTCCGACGTTGTAGGACCACTGCGGCTCATGATGATACTCGCCGTTGACGAGGGACATCTTGAAGCTCTCGCCGTAGGGCTTGAAGACGAATCCGTCAGGCGCAGCCGTCACGGCCTGCGGGAACATCTCCTCAAGACCCGCGTAGGCCTTGGTCGACGAATGGAAGCTCCGCCATTCGATGTCCGGACGGAACACGAGACGGACCTGATCGCCGACATCGTCTTCACCGATATTGGTGCGCGTCACCTTGAGGCGAGCCGCATTGACCCCTTCCGCAAGCGAAAGCTCGAAGGTGAAGGCCGTCGACTTGCCCATTCCGCACGGGACGTGGAAGTTCCACCGCGCGGTCTTTCCTGCGGGATCGGCAGCGAATTCCGCGACGCAGCGACGGTCGAATTCGCGCGTGTAACCCTCGCGCTGGAGCCAGCAGCGCGTCCTCGTCCAGAGATTGACGCGGTCACTCGGACACGTCGGATTCGGATTGGCTGCGAGAAAGGCATCATACTGGCTGCGGATTTCGCCCCAACCGATGCGGACCTGGCTGGCGGCGCCGGCGCCGTTCGACAGGATCGTTCGATACTCGGGGTGTCGGCGGATCTCTTCGCCCTTCATCGACAACTTGACGCGCGCAAGCCTGCTCCGCGGCGGAATCAGGAACTTGGAGATCGTACGGGCCGCCTTACCGGGCTGATAGACAATCATCGAAATCAGCAGTTCGCGGCACTTGGTGCCGTCGCCCTTGTAGTGCGGGGCGTCGAAACGGACGACGTGAGGCGTCGCCGGCTCACCGAAGACCATCGTCGGCTGCGAGCGGTAGACGCGAAGCGTCTTGCCCGTCGCGGGCTCGATGATGCGCATACGGAAATGGTGAGGCGCAGAAACCTCGACCCACTGATCTTCAGGGACCACGACCTCACGACGGACGTCGCGCGGGAACTCCCAATGGAAAAGCGGGGTCGGCGTCTGGGCGCTTGCGTCCTTCGACGTTTGGGCCGCGGCATGCGTCAGCTTCGCCTGAAGGCAGAGGACCTGACCGGGCGTGAGATGGATCGGACCGTTGAGATCGTACTTCTTCTCGGTCATCAGGTCGAGCGCTTCCGTATAGGGATACTTATGCAGATCCCATTCGATGCACGCACTGTGTCCGCAATCGAGGTTGGCCAGCACGAGAATGCCGCCATTGCGGACGACTGCCAGCGTATTGCCGGTTCCACGGGTGATGACCTCGAGATGGTTCGCGTTGGCGAACGCGGGATTACGGTCAAGAATGAAGTTGAGCTTCGAGATGAGCTCGACCATGTTGTCCTTGGCGCCCCAGTTGAGGTCGTTCTTGCCATGGACGTCGATCTTCTCCTTGCAGAACCACTCAACGCCGTTGGCGATGCCCCAGGCGCCTTGCCAGCTGAGGAGCGCCGCGAGCTGCACGCGGAGACGCGCATAGGTCTCGCCGCCCTTCGCCAGGCGGTCATTGTCATGCGTCTCGGCGAAATGGACAAGCGTGCCGTACTTCTCGCTGCGAGCGATCGCACCGGGAAGATACCATTCGAATGCGCCGCGGTCGTAGGTCTGGAAGATTTCCGAATAGGCCCAGTCGAGATTCGATTCGGCGAGCAGACGGTCCGTCACCTTGAGTTCACCACCAAGCCCCTCGAGCATGAAGATCGTGTCGGGATACTCCTCTCGGACGCGGGCGACGATGTACTCCCACGTTTCCGCTGGAATCATGTAGCCGGCATCGCACCGGAAGCCGTCCACGCCATTGCGACACCAGAACAGGAAGACATCCGCCATGTAGGCGCGAAGATCGCTGTTGGAATAGTCGAGCTCCACCAGGTCCGCCCACGTCACGCCCCAGGCGCCAGGCGAGATGAACTTGCCGTCACCCTGACGATGGAACCAGTCGGGATGATGGGTCTGAAGCGTCGAAGCCCAGCCCGTATGGTTGGCGGGAAGATCGACAAGGAAGAGTCCGCAACGCGAATGGACGGCATCGATCAGCTCCTTGAACTGGTCGAGGGGCGTCGCGTATTCGTCGAACTCTGCCATGGCGGGATCGACGGACATGAAGTCGAGGGAGGCGAACGGACAGCCGTACTCGCCCATCACGGCGTACGTCGTGGGCACGGGGAACGGCGGCAGCGTCTGGATGAGACGGAAGCCCATCTTGTCCATGATCAGCGGCAGACGACGCACGACCTCGCGGAACGAGCCGAACTGACGCGGGAAGACGGTGTAGATCGAATTGTTCTTACGGGTCTCGGCACTCTCGACTTTGATATGAGTATTCCGCCCTTCCGGCCATTCAGGGACGTTGGAACCTTCAGGGAAGAAACAGGCCTTGCCAGAAAAGACTCCGACCTCGTCCAACGGAATGTCCGCACGGAAGACACCAGGTTCGACCTCAGGCAGCGGAATATCCGTCCAGGCCTTCGCCATCGGCGTCTCGCCACGCTCGGTCTCGGCGATGATTTCGCGCCGACGAACGCGGGCGTGTCCGATATTCGTACGAAAGGCGGCGCGACCCTTGCGAGGCGCGTCAAGCTTCAGGGTGACGGTAAGAACATCTCCACGCCATTTGAGGAGAAAATCATGCGGACTCGGACTCTGTGTCATAATTGCACATATTTTACCAAAAATAGCGCAGTGTTGACTGACCGAGTACGGAATCAGATGTCGACTTCGACGTTGACGTCGTTGCCCTTGTCGACGGCCGCTTCCGCG
>CALZAJ010000099.1 GCA_945613785.1 uncultured Verrucomicrobiota bacterium
GGGTAGCTTTCGTCGGCAAACATTAGCCCAACCTCACCTATCTGAAATCCCCGTGGTACTCGGTCAGCCAAGGAAGAAAACCGGAATCTCAAAGCAATGCGCCGCGAGCCTATCGGACGGTCAGCAATTCCCGCCAATTCGTCGACGCCCGGCGCGAGAGGTGGTCTCGTTTCATCTTCCACGCCGGCGCCGCGGATTTGAGTCCCTCAGTCGCCGCAACGAGCGTCCCCTTTCCAAAGCGTCTGTTCAGCGAATCGATCGCCTCGTAGAGCTTCGACGATTCGAGCGGCTTGGTCTGGGTAAAGAGATCGAGCTGACGGGCCGAACCCGCCTTCTCAAGACCGAAGAACACGACGCCCGCCTTGCGGTAGCGGCAATCAGGGACGAACAGCGACTCCGCGACGGGTGTCACGGCCTTGAGCATCTCGTTGGTCGCGTCCGTCGGCTCGGGGAAGACGACCGTCCGCCCCACGAAGGACGAGTCGATGTCGTTCCAGCTCTCGAACATCCCCGGCGTCGCGACCTGCACGTACACGTTGCAACCTGCCGCCAGCAACCTGTGCTTGCGGAGCTTGACCGCCGCCTGAGCCGTGAACGCAGCGACGGACTCCACGATTCCCATGCGCGTCGTCACGGGTTCGCCAAAACACCGCGAACAGGAAACCGAATCCGGATCGGCGTCGAAATCCTTTTCCTGATTGCAGGCAACGCCCCGCAGTTCGGTCACGGTCCGCAGGAGGACAACCCCGCCAACCGCCCGAATGCGATCGTCCGAAGCGTCCCGGAGATCAAGCGCGGTGAAGATCTGCTCCGCCTTGAGCCGCGTCACGAGACGGCGTCCGACGCCCCAGACCTCGCCGACGGGAAGCTTCGCGAGGATCTCCGTCGGATCGTCGGGCAGGATGAAGACGCCTTCCGGCCGTTTCTTGCCGATGTGATTCGCGATCTTGGCCAGGGTCTTGGTCGGCGCGAACCCGACGCCACACGGGATTCCCACCCAGCGGTAGACCTTCTTGCGGAGGCGGACGCCAAAGGCCATGAGATCCTGCTCCGCCCAGGTCGGCGGAGAAACGAAGGCCTCGTCGATGGAATACTGTTCGACGTCCAAGCACTCGGACCTCAGGACGTCCTGCACGCGTCGCGAGAGATCGCCGTAAAGCTCGTAGTTCGAGGACAGGAAGATGAGGCCTTCCGTCTTCTCACGATGCTTCAGCTGGAAATACGGCGTGCCGCGGGGAATCCCCAGGGCCTTGAATTCAGGCGACATGGCGACGCAGCACCCGTCGTTGTTCGACAGGACCGCGACCGGCTTCCCGAGGAGCTTGCGGTTGAAGACGCGCTCGCAGGAAACATAGAAGTTGTTGCCGTCGACCAGTCCGATCACGACGCCTCCACCGACGCGGGGAGCTTGAAGAACGGATGGATGTTCGCCATGACCTTGCCGAAGTAGTCGAGCTTCTGTCCCGGCTTCAGGCGGAAGACGGGGTAATTCGGGTTCGCCGGCTCCAGACGGACGCCGTCCTTGTCCTTCCGGTAGGTCTTGACGGTGAACTCGCCGTCCACCGCGGCGATGATGACGTCGCCGCTCGCCGGCATAATCGAGCGGTCCACCACCAGGAGGTCGCCGTCCCGAATGCCCTCGCCAATCATCGAATCGCCCTGCACCCGGACGAAAAACGTCGCCGCCGGACGCTTGATCAGCAGTTCGTTGAGATCGAGTTGCGGTTCAAGATACTGCTCGGCCGGCGACGGGAAGCCCGCCACCACCGAACCCGCGACCTGTGCCTTCTTCGCCATCGCCTCAACCGAATGTGGCGATGCGTTCGCCGCAGAGGACACGCGTCTCGAGTCCGTTCGCAGAGTTCCGCACGAGGTCCTCATCATATGTCAGCGCACCCGCCTTCGTGATGATGATCACCGTCGAACCGCCGAACTTGAAATAGCCCTTCTCGTCGCCCTTCCGATGCGTCTCGCCCGTGTAGGTCTGGACGATCGTACCTACTCCGAACGCCCCGACATCGACGAGCCAGTAGGGTCCGAACGACGCCTCACAGCGCACGATCTGACGCTCATTGAGAGCGTACAGGTCAGGATAGCGCACGAGCGCAATCGGATTGACGGAATGATACTTGCCCGGCAGCGTCACGACCGGTTCCTGCGTCGTGCAGTCACACGGGAAATGGAAACGGTGATAGTCGACCGGCGCAAGACGCACAACTGCGATGTCATAGGCGTCGGACCGTCCGCTGTCGGCCGGCGGCTGGAGGGGCGAGAAGACCTCGCGGAGCGCACGCTGCGCGCCCTTCAGGGGGAACGGACGGTCGTCATCGGCGTTCAGGTAGAGACGGAGACGTCCGTCGGCCGGACTCACGAAGCCCTCGCCCACAGGACGCGCCCCGGGCTTGAGGCGACGCGTGAAGAAGTCGTTGAACGACGCGTATTCGTCAATCGGCTTCTCGGCCTCCTCGGCACGGCAGCCGGGAATGGACGCCAGTTTGACGATGTCCTTCTTCGACTTCGGGGAATCGTACTTGCGGCCCATCAGCGCGGACAGGAACTTCGATCCGAAAAGGACCGGCCAAAGCGTCCGCCCCGCGAGCGTTTCGTAGGCGAAGCGGAGGGCCTTGTCGCCCATCACGGATTCAGCGATCTTCTCGCCCGTACGACGATCGATGTATTCAACGGGTTGCATGGGAATCACTTGTTGTCGAGTTTTTTCGGGGCCTTGTACAGGACGGCGAAGAGAATCATCGCAAGGACGGCAAGGCCGAAGGAGATGAGGTAGGGAACCGTCCAGTCATGCTGCTTGTCGGAGACCTTGAAAAGCGGCAGCACGAGGAATCCGAACAGCGCCACGGACAGCAAATTGCCGACGCCGGCCGAGAGCGTCATCACATAACCCTGGGCCTGGTTGCGGAGCTCCGGCGGAGCCAGCTCGGCCGCATGCAACTGCACGCCGACGATCACGATGCCGAAGATGAGTCCGTGAATCAGGATGGCCCCGAGGTCAAAGGCCCGGATGCCGGAAATGGCCGCGGCACTGAAGCAGGCGTAACGGAACACCAACGCGCCGAGACCGATCAACATGATGCTCTTGAAGGACATCTTCTTGAACATCAACGGCAACAGCAGCATGAAGCCGAGCTCCGCCGCCGTTCCCAGGTTGTAGGTCGCGCTCAGGTAGGTGAACTTGACCTCGTCAAGATAGACGCTGCAGTAGTTCATGTACCACTGGAGCGGAATCATCGCCAGCAACAGCACGCCGGACAGGATGCAAAACTGACGGTCCTTCAACAGTACGAGTGCGCGCAGTCCCAGCGCATCCGCCACGCTCATGGGCGTCCCCTTCGCCTTCGGCGGTGTCGACGGCATCATCAGGGCAATCACGGCGCCCATGAGCGCTACGGCTGCGCCGGCCCAGAAAATGAGGTTCGAACGTTCGAAGTCCGCAATCCCGAAGAACTTGATCGCCACGACCGAAATGACCGCCGAACAGGCCCAGCCGATCGAGCCACAGGCACGAATGTACGGGAAGCTGCGCGTCGGAGCATGCGCCATCGCAATCGCGGCCGCGACAGACCAGGTCGGCATCTGGAACACCGTGACCACGACCAGACAGGAGTAAATCCACGCCGGATCAGTCATCAGCGCAGCAACCGCAAGAGCCCCGGCCGACAGCAGGTTGCAGAGAGCCAGGACCTTGACCGAATCCAGGAACCGATCCGCGACCATGCACACGACCGGCGAAGCCAGCATGCCGATGCCGATCAACAGTCCGCAGAGAACGACCCACAGGCTGTCCTCCGACAGCGTCGACACATACGGACAAACGGTGGTGAACCAGACCGGAAACATCATGTTCTGGATGAACATCATCACCATCAAACGAATCATCTTGCCTGACTTCATCTCGCGCACGCACCCTTCCTTTTCCCTCGTCACTCAACCGAATGACCCGTCCTCATCTCCGACCGTCTCCGCGTCTCCGCCATTCAGGCCTCCTCAGGCAGTCCGTCGGCCGTCGACTGAATGGCACAGGCAAGCTCATGGGTCTCGCCGGGCTTCAGGGACTGAAGCGCCTTCGGCCAGGAGGTGACGGGCTCGACGCACACGAATTTGCGCCAGTCATCCGGCTGGAAGTCAGGCAGGATGTCGCCCGGCCCCGGATTCCAGACGATTGCGCTCGCATGGCCCGTGGACGCCATCGCTAGCGCGCGCTTGAGGCCCGGATCAAGGATCGCGAACTCGTGCTTCGGCGCCTCAGGCAGCGAAAAGACGTGATCGGTCGACGTCGTCATCGCGAGATCGCCGACCTGGACGTGGTTCGTCATGTCCTCCGCATAGACGTACGGCACGTCCGCCAGACCCTTCACGACGACGTCGTCACGCTCGCGGATCAGGAAGTACGGATGGAAGCCGCCGGTGAACTCGAACGCTTCCGTGCCGGTGTTCTTCGTCGTCATCGTGAGGTTGAGCTTCATCGAGACGGACACCTTGACCTCGAGATCGAAGTCATAGGGATAGAGCTTCTTGGTCTCGTCGTCCGAACGGAGTCCGAGCGTGATCTCGGTCATCTCCTCGGAGTACTGGGTGCCGCGGACCTCGAACGGCATCACGCGGGCGAAGCCGTGCTGGGCCATTCCCGGAATCGCGAGCTTGCCGAACTGCGGCCAGCACACCGGAATGCCGCCATGGAACGACTGACCGCGGTTGTAATCACGCTTGGCCGGACGGAAGATGACGGGCGAATGACCGGTCGGACGGTACGAAAGCGTATTCGCACCCATCAGCGCAACTTCGGCCACACCGTACTTGTTGGTCAGCACGACTTCGGGATAGCCGCAGTGGCCGAGGTGGAAGACAATGCGCCCGGGGGCGCCGAATTTGCGGTTGAGTTCGTCGATGGTCATCATGACATGCTCCTGAGTATTACGCCTTTGAGATAAAGTCCTTCGGGGAATGCGAGGGCCACGGGATGGTCCGCTCCCTGCCGCGTCCGCGCGATCATCTGGAAATCCTTGTGCGCATCGGCCGCGGCCTCCGCCAGCACCTTGTCGAACAGCTCCGTCGTCATCGCGCCCGAGCACGAGAACGTCGCGAGAATGCCACCCGGACGGAGCAACTTCATCGCAAGGAGGTTGATGTCCTTATAGCCGCGCGCCGCCTTCATCACCTGGGCCTTGGACTCCGCGAACTTGGGCGGATCCAGGACGATCAGGTCGAACGTCTTGCCCTCGTCACGGCACTGCCGCAGATACTTGAAGACATCCGCTTCGACGTGCTCGAACACGGTCTGCGTCGAGAAGTTCTTGACCGTCTGGTCGGGATTCGTCGCCGTCAGCGCGGCGTTCTTCTTCGCCAGTTCGATCGCCTCGTGCGAGATGTCGACCTGGGTGACATGCGCCGCTCCGCACGTGGCCGCATAGAGTCCGAATCCGCCCGTGTAGCAGAAGCAGTTCAGGACGTCACGGGCCGCCGCCAGCGTCCCGACGGCCGCGCGGGCGTCTCGCTGATCGAGATAAAAGCCCGTCTTATGTCCCTTACGAGGATCCACGTAGTAGCGAATCGGGCCCTCGACGATCTCAATGAGCGCCGGCGGCTCCACGCCCTCGAGTACGACCAGCTCCTCCGCATAAGGAAGCCCCTCTTTCTTGCGGACGTCGATGTCGGCACGTTCGGAGACGGACTGACAACCGGGCACGTAGGTCATCAGGGCCTTGGCGACCGTCGCCTTCCAGGCCTCGGCCCCCGCGGAGGTGAACTGACAGACCACATGGCCGTTATAGAGGTCGGCGACGAGACCGGGGAGTCCGTCGCTCTCGGCGTTCACGAGACGGACGCCGTTCGTGCTGCAATCCACAAAGAAGTCCGCGCGGCGTCCGACGGACGAAGCGACCAGATCGGTCACGAATTTCTCATCCGGCACGCGCGTTGCGTCAAAGGACACCATCCGCACGCGAATCTGACTCGCCGGGGAGAACCAACCGTAACCGAGCGTCTCACCCTCGGCCGAAACGACCTCGACGGTCTCGCCCTGCCCGGCCGCACCCGACTCGACCGCACCCGAGAAAATCCACGGATGATGCTTGCGGACGCTCCAGTCGCGCCCCTTCTTCAGAATGACCTTGTTCATAGATGTTCACATATTATACCATCTTCGGATGCACTCTTCTAACATATCGCGGTGGGTTAGTCGCGAAAACCGGCGGCGACCTCTAACCAAAATTTAATTTCCCGGTAACCTGCCGCTAATATCACTTTGTCAGAATATGCGGCACATGAAAGGAACAATT
>CALZAJ010000100.1 GCA_945613785.1 uncultured Verrucomicrobiota bacterium
ATCTCGTCTTTGACTGTTTCATGGGTTCGGGGACGACGCAGGCGGTGGCGATGAAACTCGGTCGGCGGTTTATTGGCGCGGACATCAATTTGGGGGCGATTCAGACGACGACGAAACGGCTGATCAATATTGCGGCGGAACTGAACAAGGAGCTGCCCGACCCGGAGCATCCGAAGTACACGGGCTTCTCGGTCTATAATGTCAACAACTACGATGTGTTTCGCAATCCGATTGAGGCGAAGGACATCCTCGTTCAGGCGCTGGAACTGGATCCTCTGCCCGGGAACACGGTCTACGACGGACTGGACGAGGACTGGTATGTGAAGATCATGCCGGTCAACCGGATTGCGACGCGCCAGGACCTCAACGAGATCGAGGCGAACTTCCCGATCAAGGAGGCGGAGAAGTTCAAGTTGGAGCATCCGAACAAGGTCTTTCAGAAGATTCGTCTCGTCTGCATGGGACACGAGCCTGCGCTGGACGCGGAACTGAAGAAGATGATACCCTACAACATCGAGGTGGAGATCCTGGACATCTTGCGCGAGAAGTCGGACCTTCGGTTCAAGCGTGACGCGGAGGCGAAGATCCGGCGCACGAAGAAGAAGCTCATCATCGAGAAGTTCTATCCGATGAACCTGATGGAGAAGCTCTCGATGCAGAAGGAGAAGGTCAAGGACTGGCGCGAGATGGTCGAGAGCGTGATGATCGACTTCAACTACGACGGCTCGGTCTTCACGCCGACGGTGACGGACATTCCTGAAAAGGACGAATTCGTGAAGGGCGAGTACGACATTCCCGAAGACGCGGGGACGATCCGCGTCAAAATCACGGACCTCCTGTCCGAGTCGCTTGAGCAGGAGGTCTCGTAATGGCGCGGCAGAAGAAGAGCGCGATTCAGTTCGCGCCGTTCTACGACTACCTGTGGCAGTTCTATGCGGCGAACAAGAAGACGATCTGGTCTCAGTATAAGCCGCTGACGCGCAAGTTTCTCAAGGCGAACGATCCGGGAGAGGACGAAAAGCGTAAGACGTGCTATCTGCGCAGGCCGCAGTTCGAGGCATTGGAGATGTATGTCTTCCTGAAGGAGTACTGCGGAAACGCACGCCTCTCCAACATCTTCAAGGACTGGCAGGCGCGAACGGGCGTCTTTTCGAATCGCGAGAATGTGAAGCTCAGGAATGACGACCTGGCGCTTTGGTCCGAGCTGGATGCGCCGACGTTCAAGGCGTCCTTCGATCGCATGGCGGCGGGGTGCAATCTGTACCCGAACTACATCTACGCGCTCACGATGGGTCTCGGCAAGACGACGCTCATGGCGACGTGCATCTTCTACGAGTTCATCCTGGCGCGGAAGTATCCGCAGGATCCGAAGTACTGCCACAACGTCCTCGTGTTCGCGCCCGACAAGACGGTCCTGCAGTCGCTGAAGGAGATTCAGACGCTCGACATAGCGAAGGTCGTCCCGGCGGACTATGTGAGCAAACTCGCCAGCGCCATCAAGTATCACTATCTTGACGACAGTTCGATGGCGCTGACGATTCCGCCCGGGTCGGAGTTCAATATCGTCATTACGAACAACCAGAAGATCATCCTCAAGAAGTCGCACAAGGACAAGTCCGTCGCGGATCGGCTTTTCAAGGTCGAGAACAAGTACAAGTCCGTCGCCGAGGAGATGCGGGCACAGGAGCGGAATCCGTTCGCCGACTTCCTGGACTTCGACACCGAGGCCGAGGATGAGACTGAGCTTGTCAGCAACCAGCGATTCGAGATGCTGAAGCGGCTCACGAATCTCGGCATTTACGTGGACGAGGCGCATCATGTGTTCGGCACAAAGCTGGAGGGTGACTTCTCGGATAAGAAGGCGACGTCGCTCCGAAGCACGATTAATGAGTTGGCGAAACACCTGAAGGCCTCAGGGTCGGGCGTGGTGGCGTGCTTCAACTACACGGGTACGCCGTTCGTGAACAATGTGCTGCTGCCCGAGGTCGTCTACACGTATTCGCTGAAGAACGCAATTGATCACGAGTATCTGAAGCAAGCTGTCGTCTCGGGCTATTCCAATACGAAGGAGCGGGAGTTCCTGCGCGAATCGATTCGTGACTTCTGGGAACAGACGGGATGCGGAAAGAAGCGGTTTGAGGGGATGTTGCCGAAGATGGCGATCTTTGCGGCGAAGATCGACGACCTGGATCGCAAGGTACGTCCCATTGTCGAGGATGTATTGATCGAACTCGGCATCCCAACGGACAAGATCCTGCGCAATGTCGGCGATGAAGGTACGACGAATGACGATCTGCGCGAGTTCCGCGACCTGGATACGGCAAAGTCGGAAAAGCAGTTTGTCTTGCTCGTCAACAAGGGACGCGAGGGCTGGAACTGCCGTTCGCTCTTTGCCGTGGCCATGCATCGCGACCCGGATTCGAAGATCTTCGTCTTGCAGGCGACCATGCGGTGCCTTCGGTCGATCGGTGTCAAGCAGGAGACGGGATACGTTTATCTCTCTGAGAAGAACAGGGAGATTCTCAACGAGGAGTTGCAAAACAACTTCCAGATGAACGTCGAAGAACTGAACGGCGCAGGTGTGAAGGGACGGCGGAATGTCGAGGTCCGTCCCGTTCCGCCGCCCGTGAAGGTGCGGATGAAACGCGTCGTTAATCATTACGAACTTCAGGAGCGCAAGCTTGTGCGCAAGGCGAAGTTCGACGTGGCGAGTTATGACTTCGGCAAGTACGAGATTGTCAGGACGACGGCCGATCTTCGACACCTGGATCGTGACACTGTGCCGCAGACGATTCTTCACGAGGCCAAGGAGCGGCGGGAATTCACGGAGATGACGCTGACGGCTGAGATTGCGCGATATCTCAATCTCAGTCCGCTGCGGATTGAAGAAATCCTTGCCGGTTCGGAAGAGGGCTTGCCGGCCGTTCTGGAGGCAGTCAACCGTTGCAACGAGCTTCTGTATGACGAGATCATCCCGCGACTTTTCAAGGGGCTCTACGAGACGCATGTCCGCACGGAAGTGACAGAGGAGGAGGTCCTGTTGGTCAAGCCGCCGGAGGACGGACAGGGCTACTTTGAGTTTCATGTCAAAGACGGGCTCTTGGCCGCACGTGACGAGAAACCTTATGCGGCGTTCAAGGGCAAGAGCTTCCATCTCGACAATTATTGCTTCGACTCGAATCCTGAATTGGAATTCTTCTGGAACGTTCTCAACGATAAGGATGTCGAGAAGGTCTGGTTCACGGGCATGCTGACGCACGGGCAGACGGAATTCTTCGTAAGCTACATCGATCCCGAGTCCAATGCCTTGCGTAACTATTATCCGGACTTTCTCGTGCAGAAGAAAGACGGATCGTATGTTGTGGTCGAGGTCAAGGGCGAGAACATGATCGACACGCCTGTCGTTCAGGCGAAAGCGGCGTATGCGCGGCAGGTGGCCGTGGCGAGCGGCATGAATTACCGCTTGATTCCAAGTCTGCAAGCAAAGCTTGGACTGCAGTCCGGCATGGAACAGATGCAGATGATCGCGTGTGGACGAGAAGGCGGGATTCAAGAAATCCTTTCTGAGATCGGCGAGGAGCTCAAGTATCGGAGCTGGCTCCCCGTGTATTCGCTAGAGGTGGCGTGCGGACCTTTGGCGGAAGGTGTTGCGGTCGAAGCCGAAGGGTGGATCAAGGCGGAGGGATGCGGAAAGCTCGATGAGACGATGTTCGTGGTGAAGACGAAAGGCCTCTCGATGAAAGGACTGATTCCCGAAGGCGCGTATGTCATCCTGCGGAAGCTCGGCGGTGGCGAGCTGGAGGGGAAGACGCTGCTCATTCAGCGCAATGACGTGTCCGACCCCGAAAGTGGAGGTGCCTATACGATCAAGAGGTTCGCACGGAAGAGGGATCGTGTCGTGCTGGAAGGACGGCGTCCCGAGTTCAACATCGTGATTGCCGATCCAGGAGATCTTGGCATGGTCTATCGTCCGATCGCCGAGTTCAAGACGGTCCTTCGCTGAAACATCATCGCAATGGCATGCATTCCGCCTGCGGATAACGGCATTCCAGACTCTGAAACATTACCAATTTGGTACTCGCTCAGTCAACACCGCTAGCGGTGTTGACTTGCTGACCGAGCACTGCCAGTAGACCCTGTTAGGTGACTGTGCTATAATTGCTAGGAAAAGGAGAAGAACTATGCAGATTTCGAAGCGTGACTTTCTGAAGAAGCTG
This sequence comes from uncultured Verrucomicrobiota bacterium, assembly GCA_945613785.1. Taxonomy (GTDB): domain Bacteria; phylum Verrucomicrobiota; class Kiritimatiellia; order RFP12; family UBA1067; genus UBA1067. The sequence goes on from CALZAJ010000100.1 coordinate 4,218, forward strand.
GGATTGGGTGGCGCGGCCATCATGACGGGCGCCGCGTTTGGCGACGAGTATGTGCCGGACACGAGCAAGCTGCCTGCGGGCAGCTGCGGTGACCCGATGAACGCCTGGTTCGGAAAGCACATCTTCCCGCTTGAGCACACGATGACGGACGGTCCGAGCTGCTTCGTGAAGGACGGCAAGGTCTATGAGCCCGCCAAGGAGCTCCCGATCTTCCATGAGACGGATGTCGTCGTCGTCGGCGGCGGTCCGGCCGGATTCTCCGCGGCCGTTTCGGCGGCCCGCGCCGGTTCGAAGGTTGCGCTCGTCGAGCGTTACGGTTCGCTGGGAGGTCTCTTCACCAACGGCATGGTCCTGATCATGCTGGCGACGTCCCGCAATCGGAACGGCAAGTGGGATCTCGTGACGCGCGGCATCGGCGAGGAGTTCATGATGCGCGTCGGCAAGTTCGGCATCAACTTCTCCAGCCAGCCCGAGAACGTCTGCCCGAAGCAGAAGTGGCATCCGACTGTCGATCCCGAGGCGGCGAAGTTCCTGATGGACGAGATGGTCGCCGAGCAGAAGAATCTCGAGATGTTCTTCCACTGTTGGGGCGTGGACGTGATCCAGGACGGCGACAAGGTGCTGGGCGTCGTATTCGAGTCCAAGGAAGGCCGTCAGGCGATCCTCGCCAAGCAGGTCGTGGACTGCACGGGCGATGCGGACATGCTCTTCAAGGCGGGCGGCGACTACAAGCAGATCACCGCCGGCACCTCGACGGTCTTCCGCTGGGGCAACATGGACACGATCAATCCGCCTTTGGGCTCCAAGGCCAAGTGGCCGAATCGCAGCAATGAGGGCAATCCCGACGCCTACTGGAGCGGCGGCACGATGATGAAGGCGAACGGCATCTCCGTCCGTGACCTCACGCGCGTCGAGATCGCTCAGCGCAAGGAGAACTGGCACAAGATGCTCGCGATGCGGGCGACGCCGGGCTGGGAGAAGGTCTACACGATCAACTCGGCCTCGCAGATCGGCATCCGTGGCACGCGTCTCATTGATGCGGAGTACGTCATCGGCCGCAAGGAGATCCATGAGGGTCTCACGTTCACCGACTGCATCGGGTGGTGTGGGCATGACGGACCTCATGCGGCGTTCCCGATCAGCTATCGTCAGATTCTGCCGAAGAAGATCGACAACCTCCTCTGTGCGGGACGTTGCCTCGGCAAGGGCGATACGATCGACACGTTCCGTCTCATCGTGCCGTGCATGGTGACCGGTCAGGCTGCGGGCATTGCGGCCGCTCTGGCGGCTCAGAAGGGCATCACGCCCCGTCAGCTCGCCTACTCGGACCTCGCCAAGGGCCTCGAAGCCCAGCGCGTCTACGCCGAGATGTAATCGGGGTGCTCAAATCTCCGTTAAACGCTATAAAAACGCGGAGAGGCCGCCCCTGATTCTGTGCGGAATTCTTCCTTCGCGTTTTTGATGTATTTATATGCTGGCCGATAACTTTCTTTTTGTGCCGTTTTTGGTATTATTTCGGTAGTCAAAAAGTTTGGTTTCACATCTGATGTAAATCATAACAACGAAAGGACAGTTGGCAATGGACTTTATGTCTACCGTGAAGGGGTCTCTGCTTGAAGGTTTCTACCCGAAGGGCTGGGACATGAAGAAGATCGACAAGTGCTGCAGCAACAAGCCTGAAGACGTCACCAAGCGCCAGAAGTTCTGGAACAAGGACTTCGCGCCGATCGCCTGCGACAGCGTCCAGGAATTCGACGTCAAGATGGGTCACGAGATTGCCAACGAGATCAAGAAGGCCGCCGATCGCAAGGAGAAGATCATCTTCATTCTCCCCGTCGGTCCGATGGGCATGTACAAGTGGGCGGTCTACTTCCTCAAGGAGTGGAACCAGGACTGCAAGCACGTGTGGTGCTTCAACATGGACGAGTGGGCTGACGGAAAGGGCAACACGCTCGTCGGCGATGCGTCCTTCCAGTACGCGATGGAGCAGGCGTTCTACAATCCTCTCGGCAAGCTGACGGTTCCGCCGGATCACCGCAACTTCGCGACGAAGAAGAACCTCCCGACCTATCCGA
>CALZAJ010000101.1 GCA_945613785.1 uncultured Verrucomicrobiota bacterium
GTTTGAAATGCGGTATGGATTCTTCGTGTTATCTTAGACGGATTTGATCTGCCGCGTACTACACCCAGTGCGGTCCATATCGCTGTCAATCTCGACAAACGGCGTGAGATAGACAATCGTCGCCCCCGTATCCTTGACGTGCTCCAGCATCTCCGCCGCCGCGGCGAAGGTTCCGCCGCGGGTAAAGGTCCGAAGCGAGAGCTGATAGATAACACCCGATTCGAACCAAGCGGGAGGCGTCACGGCTGCCGCGGACAAAGCCGCGAAAAGCGTACAGAATCCGAGCAGCTTCTTCACTTTACTTCACCTCGACAATCTTGGATTTTTCACGTCCGTCAGCCCCCTTCCAGGAGAGCTTGTAGCGTCCCTTGAAACCACGGAACGCAACTGACGAGCTCGTCCGACCATTGGCGGTCGTCTGATTGTTCGATTTGACGGAGAGGTTCGTCTTCCACTCGCGATTGATCAGGTCGTCCATCGCATAGTAGGAGATCTTGGGCTGCATGTCACGCGTAAAGATGCCGCTGATCGACGGTTCACCCGGCGCGCCGCAGTTGTCCACGACATTCCACCAGGTGATGCCCGTCATCTTCTCGACCGCAAACCAGGCGCGATAGCAGTTGCGCATGATGATGGCCTGGACCATCTGTCCGCGGTCCGAGTTGTCCGGCGCCGTGATGGTGATCTCGGAGAGATGGATCGGCTTGCCGCCGGAGGCCTCCGTAACGCGCTTGAAGGTCGCGTCAATGCCCGCGGGAGAAATCTTGTCCATGACCTCCTTGGTGAATTCGCCTTCGCTGATCTTCTGGGATTCCTTCGGATTGAAGAGGTGCATCTGAGAGCCGACGACATCGAAGTCCGCACCATTGGCCTTGAGATTGGCAATCTGGCCCGGGAACGCCCCCATGTTGTACTCATTCACATTCAGCCAGGCGGACGGCTTCATGTACTTCCGGGCAAGGACGAGTCCGTTATACGCGTAGTTCGCGGGCATCATGCCATAGTGGCTCTTGGTAATCGGCAGCGTGTTGACGGCCGAGGACTCCCCTTCCGGCCAGCTGCGTTCCGCACCCTTCGCCCAGTCCGTCGCGGACTCGTTGACAACATCCCAGCTGTCGATACGCGTGCCGTAGCGTTCGGCGATTTCCTTGATGCGCTTCTCGTAGAAGAAGTTCTGCGCCTTCACGAAGCTCGGGATCAGCGCGGCGATTTCGGCTTCCGAGAGCTTCGCATAGACCTTCTGCCAGGCATCGGCCCACGTGCGCTCGTTCGGATCGCTCATGTCCTTCACGCCAATCGGCAACTTCCAGTTGCGACGCGGAATGGAGACACCCGTGGCCTGCTCAAGCGCGAACTTCTCGTCGTCCGGACAGAAGTCCTCCCAGAGCCAAGTCGGCGTGTGCCAGGCGTTGTTGCCCCACACGAGGGGATGTCCGTGGATGCGGAGGCCGCGGTTGAGACAGAAGTCCACGACCGGATCCGGCGCCGGACGACGCCAGTGCGGCTTGTACATCGGACCGATCGGATCGCGCTCGTACTCGCGGTTCCAGTAATCCTCGGTGTCCTCATACGCCTCGGCGAAACGGGGCGCGAACGGATAACGCTCGAGCGTGCGCCAATAGAAGGCGACGGTCGCAGAATTGAAGAGCGTTCCGTAGAGCTCCTTGTAGCGGTCGTTCCATTCGGTCTTGCCAAGCTGGTTGTAGTTGAAGATGTGCGCACCAAAGAAGAACTGGTGGGTCAACTGCTCAACCTTCACCTCGGTGCCAGCCGGCGCGTCAATGGTGAGCGCGGCATCGCCCTTGCGATACTTCTCGATGTCCGCATCAATGCGCTTCTGGACATCGTCGTTCCAAAGCGCCCAATACTTCTCGGACATGACGGACGGATCCATCTTGAACGCCGCGTGGGCGGCGAAAGCAGCAAGCGTGACAACAGCAAAAACAGTGTTCTTCATATGCCCCCATTATACCCCTTTTGAGGTGAAATTGCCATCATTTAGTAGGCAACAAATCTTTCTTGTTGACCCATCAGAGTCTCTTTCCCACATCCTCTCAAGTTTCTCAATACTCATTGTTCCCCTCGAATACAGCGTAATTGTCTGAACATTTCACTTCAAGTCTCGGACAAACAGATCCATTGCCGCAGCCGAGAGATTGTTCGTGTACTGTGCGGCCTCGGACATCCTGCCTGCATGTGCCAGAGAAAGAGCCGCATTGAGTTTGTATACCTCACGAATACTGATATTTGTCTTACACATATAGCCGCAGAAAGCAGACCAGAGGGCATGGTCATTACCTGCCAGCGAAACCGCTTCCAGTCGCGACAGGGCGTTGGTCGTCACCACAAACCCCGTCTGATCCAGATCTGCTAGATTCAGAGCGCAAAGATATTGAACACCCGCAATCCAGCGAAGCCAGGAATCAACCCCTATTTCAGCGCTATAAAACACGTTTGATGTTAGATTCTGACATTGCGCGAGAGAACTCCCGCCTGATAGCAGTTCTCCTTCGCGAATCTCATGCAACAGAGAAAACGCCATGGCAACATCCGCCAAGCTGCGGCTTTCTGCGTCAACACTTTCCCGTCGAAAGCACGCCACGCGATTGGTATAAGTGGAATCAAGGAACAGACTCGGCGACCGACAAGCCGCCAAAACCATGTTCATCAGCTCGTCGCTACCCGTGCGTGCATGAATTACCGTAAGGCAGCCAGCCGCAACTACAAGCGTCATAAATCTCTTACAGACCAACATGCCGTGACTTTCGGAACGTGCGGTTCGTTCTGGGCGCGACGCGAACAATCAGCCAACCAGCGCATCCAGAATCGGATCAAGTGCGGACACGTCGACGGATTCGATGGCGCCGCGGTCAACGGCGGCCGCGACCGAGGGATCAATCGGGAGGGAGGCGACGGACTTGATACCGTGCTGGGCGGCGAGATTCGCGGCGTCACCTTCGCCAAAGATGCGATGGACCTTGCCGCAGTCGGGACACTTGAAGGCGCTCATGTTCTCGACGAGTCCGAGCACGGGAATCTTCATCATATCCGCGAGGCGGGCCGCCTTCTCGACGATCATCGAGACGAGATCCTGGGGTGTCGTGACAATGACGGCGCCCGTGATGGGCAGGGACTGGAAGACGGTCAGCGGGACATCGCCGGTGCCCGGGGGCATATCGACGAACATGATGTCGACGTCTCCCCAGGCGACGTCGGACCAGAACTGCTTGACGACGCCGGCAATGACGGGTCCGCGCCAGGCGACGGGATCCTCCGGATTCTCGACGAGGAGGTTAAGGGACATGATGCCGATGCCACAGGCGCTGCGGGACGGCAGGATGTTCTTATCCGCATCACCCACGGCGCGCTCGTTGACGCCGAAGGCCATGGGGATCGAGGGACCCGTGATGTCCGCATCGAGAATGGCGGTCTTGAGTCCGCGCTTGGCCGCCGCGACCGCGAGCTGTTCGGTGACGAGACTCTTGCCAACGCCGCCCTTGCCGCTCATGACGGCGATGACGCGCTTGACGTTCGACTTCGCATTCGCCGGCACCTTGAAGTCCTTCTTGTCGCACCCGCCCTTGGACGCACAGTTCGAGCAATCGTGATTACAAGCCATTTCTCTCTCCTCTCCTAATCATCCAATCAAACAATCTCTCAATACATCTTCTCATACTCACCCTTGGCAATCCGCTTCATCGAATGGAAGCCGGCGCGTTTGGCGCGGTAGTGCAGATCGGTCTTTGAGAAGCCGAGCCACGAGGGCTGGAGGACGCGATAGATTTCCGCGCCGCAGGCGGGGCACTTGGTGAGATGTTCGTCCTTGATGGACTGCACGGTCTCGAAACCTTTCGAGCACTTCGGGCAACCCTTCTCAAGGTCCTTCGCTTCATACACGTAGACTGGCATGTTATTTCACTCCCAATTGAAGGGCCTCGACGAGGAGAGATTGAGAACCGATCCGCCGCAGTCGCAGCAGATCGGCGCTGTATCCGTCCAACCGCCCGCCAGGTCACTGCGAAGCGGGCGTTCGATTCTGACGAAATCGGCGGAAGCGCTCACTTCGACGCCTTGAGCGCGGTGACCTCGGCCTTGAGTTCCTTGATCTCGGCGCGGGCCTTCGTGAGCAGCTTCGGCAGGAGCACGCGGGCACCGAAGTCCTTCATGGACTCGGCAGGCGCGCCGATGACATACTTGACCGAACCGTCGAGGGACTGGGGAACGCCGGCTTGCGGACCGACCTGGACGCCATCGGCGATCTTGATGTGTCCGGAGATGCCGGCCTGAGCCCAGATGAGACAGCCCTTGCCGATCTGCGACGAACCGGCGACGCCGGCCTGCGCGATGATGCCGGAGTAGCCGGCGACCTTCACGTTATGGCCGATCTGGACGAGATTGTCGATCTTGGTCATCGGACCGATGTAGGTGCGGCCGATACGGGCGCGGTCGATCGTCGTGTTGGAACCGATTTCGACGCCATCGCCGAGCTCGACGATGCCGAGCTGCGGAATCTTCTCGATCTTGATGCCGGTGAGGCCAATGGACGTCGTATAGCCATAGCCGTCGCCGCCGATGCGCACGCCACAGTGGAGGATCACCTTCTTGCCGAGGACGGAGCCCTCGCGTAGGGTCACCTGCGGATAGATGTGGCAGTCATCGCCGAGCTTGCAGTTCTCGCCGATGAAGACCTGAGCCTCGATGACGCAGTCATCGCCAATCACGGTATTGGCTTCGATGACGGTGAAAGGTCCGACATGCACGCGCTTGCCGAGCTTCACGGTGGGATCAATGACGGCCGTCGGATGGATGCCAGGCTCACGCTTCGGCGCAGGCGGGGCGAAGATCTCGGCCGCCTTCATGCAGGCGTCGTTCGGATCCTTGACGCGGATGATGGAGCAGGGAGCGCCCTGATCCCAGTCCTTCGGCAGCAGCACGGCGGAGGCCTTGGTCTCCTGCACGAGCTTGACGTGCTTCGGATCCTTGCAGAAACTCAAATCGCCCGGGCGGGCCTCTTCGAGGCCGCAGCAGGCGGTGATTTCAACGTCCTTGCCCTCGAGCGTGCCGCCGAGGGTCTTGGCGAGCTCACTTGCTTTCATCTTTCTCCTCAGCGCGAGCAACCTTCGGGTCAACGCCCATGTCCTTGAGCACGGCGTCCGTCACGTCGATCGCCTTCTTGGAGTAGAGCGCCGCGGCCGCGTCGAAAACGACGTCATAGCCGGCCTTCTCGGCGTAGTTGGCGATGCGCTTCTTGAGGTCGGCGGCCTGCGCCTTCAGAAGACGGGCCTCGAGGTCCGCCAGGTCCTGCTGATTGCGCATCGCCTCGCTGCGGAGCGTCTGCTGCTGCTTCATGAAGCGCGTCTGGACCTCCTGGAGCTTCTTCTCGAGCTTGTCCTTCTCGGCCTGGGCGAGCATCGGATTGCGGAACTCGTCGGCCAGCTTCTTGCCTTCGTTCTGGATCGCCTCGAGCTCGGTCTTCAGCGCGTCCATGCGCTTCTGGAGGTCCTCTTCCTTCGAGGTGAGCATCAGTTTGTTGGTCTCATAGCTCGGATGGTTACGGACAAGGAGCAGCATGTCGACCGTGCCGACCTTGATCTCGGCGAAAACCGCAGCAGCCGTCATCGCCACCGCACACATCATCATCAGTTTCTTCATTTCAGGAATCTCCTCTTGAAAGGTCTTAGAAGTCGTAGCCAACCGTGAAGCTGAACACTTCCTCGTCAGCATGGTCGGGCTTTTCGATCGGGGTCGCGAAGTCGAGACGAACCGGGAACATCGGGATGTCGAGGCGCACGCCGATACCAGCCGTCCACGCGAAGTCGTCGCTGAGGTCGAACTCGTCGGAGCTGACCGAGCCGATGTCGGAGAAGGCCGCCAGGCGGAGCATCTTGAACACGGGGATCGTGTACTCGATGTTCGCGCAGACGAGCGTCTGACCGCCCCACGGATCGTACTTGTTGGTGCGGTCGCCGTCGCGATTCAGCTTACGCGCATAGGGCGAAACGCCGCGATACTCGATGCCGCGGATGGACTTCGGACCTCCGAGGAAGAGACGGTTGTAGATCGGCACGTCATCGGAGATACCGTCGATCGTCTCGGCGCGGAACGCAACCATCAGGACATGCTGGTACTTCTCCCAGGTCGTGAAGTAGCTGCGATGCGTGAAGCCGAGCTTGTAGTACTGGTTGTCACCCGCCGGCGCGTAGTCGACGTAGAGCTGCGTGCGCGAGCCCTTCGTCACAATG
>CALZAJ010000102.1 GCA_945613785.1 uncultured Verrucomicrobiota bacterium
CATTATACAACAGATAATTCTCAATGGCAAGGGTAAGTGTACCATTGAGAATTATTTACCAAAGACTTATCGGCATTAGTCTCAGTAATTGCAGCAATTAGAAAGACCGGTACCAAAGAAAGCATATCGGCGGTCATATCGTTTTGCTATAATCTTTCTATATGGAAAAGCTTTTCATCATCGACCTCATGCCCTTTCTCTACAAGGGCCATTTCGTCTTCCTACGCAATCCCCGCATGACCGCCTCGGGCATCAACACGTCCGCTCTGCTCGGGCTTGCGAACGGCCTCCAGTCAATCCTGAAGAAAGAAAAGCCCACCCACGCGGTCCTGGCGATGGATCCGGGAGGTCCGACCTTCCGTCACAAGGCCTACGAACCCTATAAGGCCCAGCGCCAGAAGATGCCCGAAGATCTCGCCGCCTCGATTCCCTACGCCTTCGAACTGGCCGAGGCCCTTCGTATCCCCGTCGTGCGCGTGGACGGCTTCGAGGCCGACGATGTGATGGGTACGCTTGCGGTCAAGGGTGCCGAAGCCGGCTTCGACGTCTATATGGCCACGCCCGACAAGGATGCAGCCCAGCTCGTGCGCCCCGGCGTGAAGCTCTACCGTCCGCCGCACGCGGGCGACGATGCCGAAATCTATGACGAGGCCAAGGTCTGCGCACACTGGCATCTGACCGAACCGAAGCAGATGATCGACTATCTCGCCCTCGCAGGCGACGCGTCCGACAACATCCCGGGCATCCGCGGCGTCGGCGAGAAGACCGCGGCCGACCTCCTCGGCAAATTCGGCAGCGTCGAAGGCATCCTCGCGAACGTCGCCAAGCTCAAGGGCAAGCTCGCGGAAAAGGTCTTCAATGGAACTGAAGACGCCAGAATCTCCAAGTTCCTCACGACCATCCGTACGGACGTGCCGATCATGCCCGATTGGAACGCCTACAGGCTCGACGGCATCGACAAGGAGAAACTCGCCGCCGTCTGCGCCAAGTTCGAGCTCAACCGTCTCGCGAAAGACCTGCTGGGCGAAGATGTCGGACGCGGGGCCCCTGCGACGGGCTCGGAAGGCCGCGACCCCGCCGCGACGCAGCAAGCGTCCGCGGACACCGTGTCCACCATCGACAACACGCCGCACGACTATCAGCTGGTGACAACAGAAGACGAGGCCCGCGCCCTTCTGGAAGAACTGAAGAAAGCCGACCGCATCGCCTTCGACACCGAAACAGCGGCGTTCGACGGACACGAATCCACCGAAGCGCACTTCTGCAAGCTCGTCGGCTTCTCGTTCGCCACCGCGCCAGGCAAGGCCTGGTACGTGACGGCGGACCAGATCGACGTGTTCCGGCCGCTCTTCGCCGACCCGTCCAAGACTTTCGTCGGCCACAACGTGAAGTTCGACCGATCCGTCCTGCACCGCTACGGCATCGGCTTCGCATCCGTTCCCCACGACACGATGCTGGCGCACTACTGTCTCGACGCGGCGGCACGTCACGGCATGGACACCCTGTCCGAACAGTACCTCTCCTACCGGCCGATTCCCATCACCGCCCTCATCGGCGAAAAGGAACGCGGCAAAGAGCAGCTTTCGATGGCCGCGCTCAAACCCGAGGAGATCCGCGACTACGCCGCGGAGGACGCCGATGTCACCTTGCGCCTCGAGGATGTGCTGCGTCCGCAGGCGCCGAAGGCGCTGGAGACCGAAGAGCAGCTCGTGAAGATCCTCATCGAGATGGAACGCGAGGGCGTGAAGATCAACGTCGAGGCGCTGAAGGACTACGGACGCACACTGGACCGGGAGATTCTCTCGCTCACGCAGGAGATCCTCGTCTACGCCGATCCCGGATTCAATCCCGATTCACCCAAGCAGCTCGGTGAGCTCCTCTTCGGCAAGCTGGGACTCGAAGGCGGGAAGAAAACAGCGTCGGGTCAGTATTCAACCGATGAGAAGACCCTTTCTAAGCTCGTCGACGTCCATCCGATCATCGCCAAGATCCTCGAGTACCGTCAGCTCACCAAGCTCAAGTCGACCTATGTGGACAAGCTGCCGACGCTCATCGACGAGAACGGACGCGTCCACACGACCTACGCCCAGGCCTTCACCGAGACCGGTCGCCTCAGTTCGTCCGACCCCAACCTGCAGAACATCCCGATCCGCACCGAACGCGGCAAGATGATTCGCCAGGCCTTCGTCGCCCGCGACAAGAAGCATGTGCTCATCTCGGCCGACTACTCACAGATCGAGCTTCGTCTGATGGCCGCCTTCGCCCAGGACAAGGCGATGCTCGAGGCTTTCCGCAACGGCGAGGACATCCATCGCGACACGGCCTCGCGCGTCTATGACGTGATGCCGATGTTCGTCACGCCCGAACAGCGCGCCAAGTGCAAGATGGTCAACTTCGGCATCATCTACGGCATCTCCGCGTTCGGACTCTCCCAGCGACTCAAGGTGCCGCGGAAAGAGGCGTCAAACCTCATCGACACCTATTTCAAGCTCTATCCGTCCGTCAAGACCTACATGGACAAGGCGATCGCCGAGGCCCGGGAGAAAGGCTATGCGGAGACCATCCTCGGACGCCGCCGCACGCTCCGCGACATCAACTCACGCAACGCAACCGCCCGGCAGGCCGCCGAACGCGACGCGATCAACACCCCGATCCAAGGCTCTGCCGCGGACCTCATCAAGGTTGCGATGGTCAAGGTCGACCGCGCGCTCAAGGCAGAGAACCTCCGCACCAAGATGGTCCTTCAGATCCACGACGAACTCGTCTTCGACACGCCGCTCGAGGAGGTGGAGAAAGTCAAGGCGATCGTCACCCGCGAGATGACAACCGCCCTTGATTTCGGAGTTCCGCTCGACGTCGGCCTCGGCGTCGGACAGAACTGGCTCGAGGCGCACTAAGCCACGCCAATCGCTGCGCCGATCTGCCGCGTCAGTGCGACGGCATGGTGATAGTCATTCGGACCTTCGACCGGGATAAGGCCCCGGTCTTCGAGCGTGATGCCAATGATCTTGTCCCCGACGTCCCACCACGGCTGTCCCTTGGACAGCACAACGGGATCGTAGGCGATCCGGAAGGCCTGAATGTCCGCTCCCGCCGCCAGCGCCAGACGCGCAGCCCCGCGTTGCAGATTCTCTCCGCCGCGCGTTCCCTGCGGAAAGACGACGACATGAATGCCGCGATCGAGATAATCCTTCGCCTCGGCAAGAGTTACCTCACCACCCTTGTCATTCGCAATGAAGACCTTGCTCACCACTGCCGAAAGGAACGGATTGCGTTTCGCCGCGGCCTTCGCGATACACACGGCATCCGGCAAATGGGCCAGCAGAACGCAAATGTCGATCAGCGAGACGTGGTTCATCACGATGATACGTCCACGGGACGAATCAGCAACTGTCTGATCGTCTGAGTGTTTGGTTGCGGCGACGCGCCTGACCGTATAGAGGCCAGTGAGACGGGCGAGGAGAACGAAAAGCCGATAGAAGAAGCGGACGCCCCAACGCCCCCAGGACTTCGGCACAAAAGGAAACGGCAGGAGAATCGCAAAGGGAAGCGCGAGGAGTCCGTAAAGGACGAAGAACGCCCCAGATAGAGCAGCACGCGGGAGGCTGATCCAGGAGCGGGACATCACTTCTTGCCGCCAGAGAGCGCGAGGCGGATAATCGTTTCCGTGTCCTTCGCCTCGGGGTTCTTGGCACTGACGTCGCTAACCATCTTGTTCGCCGTCTCCTCGTTGAAGCCAAGGGCAGAAAGCGCAAGGATGGCGTCACGGAGAATCGGAGCGGCCGCATCCTTGCCGCTGGAACGCTGAGTGGCGGAAAGCGCCTCGATGGCGTTCACCTTGTCGCGCAGTTCCAGGCAGATCTTCTCGGCCGTCTTCTTGCCAAGTCCCTTGATGGACGCCAGACGCTTCGCATTGCCGCTGGCAATCGCCAACGCGATCTCCCCGACGGAACCGCCGGAAAGGACGGACAGCGCGACCTTTGGCCCAACCCCACTGACATCATTCAGCTTGGCGAAGAGCGCCTTCTCCGCCGGCGTCGCAAATCCGAAGAGGATTTCATCGTCTTCACGGACGCAGTGGAAGGTCAGGAGTTTCGTCTCCGCCCCGGTCTTGGGCAGACGATCGTAGGTGGACAGCGGGATGAAGATCTCGTAGCCGACCCCTGCCGCCTCAACAACGACACGGGTCGGATCCTTTTCGACGAGAACTCCCCTGATGTGATAGATCATCGCTGTCCATCCGTTACGCGAACAGGGCCCTTACGCGAAGAGCTTCGCGAGCTTCTCGAGCTGCGCGACCTTCTCCTGGGCCTCGGCGAGCTTGCGCTTCTCGTCGGCGACGACCGCCTCCGGCGCGTGCGCGACGAAATTGGCGTTGCCGAGCTTCGCTTCCTTACCCTTGATGAAGCCCGCGAGCTTCGCAAGCTCGCCGGCGATGCGCTTCGACTCGGCGGCCTTGTCGACGAGTCCCTCAAGCGAGAGGTAGACCGTGCCGAACTTCGTGATCTTAGACGGCATCGGAAGATCGCTACCGGCGGCGACGAAGTCGACGGACTCCGCACGCATCGCCTTCTTGAGCGACTCGACTTCGGACGCGGCCTTCGCATCGTCGGTCGCCAGCGTCACCTTGACGAACGTCGCGGGCGTTACCTTGTACTCGTGGCGGAGCGCACGGAGCGCCGTGATGGCCTCGCGTTTTGCGTTGACAAACTCGTAGACGTCATCCGAAAGACCCCACGCCGCCTTCTCCGCATCGGTGTAGCCAGTCGGATAGTTCTGACGCATAATCGTCTCGTTCTCGCCGAGGAAGCCGAGCTGATGGGCGACCTCTTCCGTGACGAACGGCATGTACGGATGCAACAGGCGCAGCGCCTTGTAGAAGACGTCCTTCAGGACCGCGAACGCAACCTTCTTGTTGGGCGCATCCTTCGCGTATTCGACGTAACCGCCGCAGAGCTGGTCCCAGATGAAGTCATAGACCGCGAGCGCACCGTCCTGGATGCGATAGCCCTCGAGGATTTCGGAAAGCTTCTTGCATGCCTTGTCCGTCGCGACGAGCATGTGCTTGTCGTCTGCCGAGAGATCCGCAGCCGTGAGCGACGCAAGGTCGGGAAGCTCGCCGAGCGTCTGGACGTTCATGTCCAGGAACTTCGCGGCGTTCCAGATCTTGGTCGAGAAGTTACGACCGATCTCGAACTTCTCCTTGTTCACCTTCGTGTCGCAGTCGAGCGAGGTGATGAGCGCGATCGAGAAGCGTAGGGCATCCGCCGAATACATATCGATGAGCTCGAGCGGGTCAAGCGAGTTGCCCTTCGACTTGGACATCTTAGAGCCGTCGGCCGCACGGACGATGCCGTGAATGACGATGTTCTTGAACGGCGGCTTCTTCATGAAGTGGATGCCCGCCATCATCATGCGCGCGACCCAGAAGAAGATAATGTCCTGCGCCGTCACGAGGTCGGCCGTCGGATAGTAGTAATCGAGATCCGCCGTCTTCTCCGGCCAGCCGAGGGTCGAGAACGGCCAGAGCCACGAGCTGAACCACGTGTCCAGGACGTCCGGATCCTGCTCCAGGTCGCCCGCCGTCACCGTGGCGACGCCCGCCTTGGCCTTCATCGCCTCAATGGCCGCCTCAAGAGTCTCTTCGACAACCAGGAGTTCTTCACCCTTCGCCTTAAACTCTTCACTCTTCACTCTTAACTCTTCACTCGCATTCGCGCTTACGAAGTAAGCGGGAATGCGGTGTCCCCACCAGAGCTGGCGGGAGATGCACCAGTCCTGGATGTTCTCCATCCAGTTGTAGTAGATCTTCGACCAACGGTCCGGGACGAACCTGACCTCGCCCGACTTCACCGCGGCAATCGCAGGCTCGGCGAGCGGCTTCATCTTCACGAACCACTGCTTGGAAAGACGCGACTCGACGACCTCGTGGCAACGGTAGCAGTGACCAACCTGATTATCATAGTCCTCGACACGATCGAGATAACCGCCCGCCTCAAGATCGGCAACGAGCGCCTTGCGGCATTCGAAGCGGTCCATCCCGCAGTACTTCGCGCCGGCGAGTTCGTTCATATGACCGTCGTCGGTCATGATGTTGATCTCTTCGAGATTGTGACGCTTGCCGACAAGGAAGTCGTTCGGATCGTGCGCAGGCGTGATCTTCACGATGCCCGTACCGAACT
>CALZAJ010000103.1 GCA_945613785.1 uncultured Verrucomicrobiota bacterium
CGAGGGAAGCAGGCCTTCGGCAATCTGAACGACGTCGTTGGGATAGAAGTAAAGTCCGACGACCGCATAGTTCGACCGCGGCGCCTTGGGCTTCTCCTCAAGCGAAATGGCATTGCCGTCGTTGTCGAACTCCACGACGCCGTAGCGTTCCGGATCGGCCACACGGTACCCGAAGACCGTCGGAGCGGACGACGCATTGGCCTCCTTGAGCATCTTCGGAAGATCTGCGCCATAGAAGATGTTGTCACCCAGCACCAGACAGGCGTCATCGCCGCCGAGGAACTCCTTGCCGAGCACGAAGGCCTGGGCGAGTCCGTTCGGGACCTCCTGGACCTTGTAGCTGAATCGCATGCCGAGGTTGGAACCATCCCCCAGCAAACGCTCGAAATTGGACAGGTCCTGGGGCGTCGAGATGATCAGCACCTCACGGATCCCCGCCAGCATCAGCACGGACAGGGGATAGAAGATCATCGGCTTGTCGTACACCGGCAGTAGCTGCTTGGAGACGACGCGCGTCAACGGATGGAGGCGGGTGCCGGCCCCGCCCGCCAGAACGATTCCCTTGCGTGCCATCGGATCCTCCTTATTTCGACTTGAAGATGAACTTTTTCTGCACCAGGTAACTCACCAGGAACAGGACGACGTCCGCGACGATCTTGACCACCGTGATCGCCACGCCCTTGACGTCCAGCAAGGCCGAGCAACCCTCAGTCAGCGCATAGCTCGCGCAAAGGATGACCAGCACCAGACCAAAGTATCCGTAATAGCTGTGATGACGCTTCGACAACCTGGTGCGGTCGCGGAAGACGACGTAGCGGTTATAGAGGTAGTTGAAGTGCGACGAGATCACGCGGGCGACGACGATCGAGACGAGAATGTCGTTGCGACGCGGCGTCTCCTTCTCGGACAGCACCCAGATGAGCGCGGCGAAGATGCCGTTGTCGATCAGGAACGAAAGGACCGAAGAAAGGCAGAACTGCAGGAGCCGACGATAGATCCGAATCGTGTCGAGCAGCGGATTGAAATGGCTGGTCGCGTTCTCCTCGATGTAAATCGTCTCAATCGGGATCTGCAACGGCTTCTCGTCATGGTGACGCGCATCCGCCAGCATCGCCATCTCGTACTCGTAACGGTCGCCGGGAATGGAGGCGACGCGACCGATCAGACCCGAAGGAATGCCACGCAGACCCGTCTGGGTGTCACGGACCATCAGGCCCGTCATGAGGAAAAAGAGCCAGCGCGTCCAGGTGTTGCCGAAGCGACTGCGGAACGGAACCTTGCCGGAGAAGGAGCGGACGCCGAGGACCAGTCCCTCACGATGCGTCTTCAACGCCTCGGCGACCTTGGCGATGTCTTCGGGCGTGTGCTGACCGTCCGCATCGGCCGTAATGACGTCCGACCCGTCGCCGATGTACGCAAAGCCCGTCTTCAGCGCCGCGCCTTTGCCGCGGTTCTGTTCGTGGACGAGAATCGTCTCGACATAAGCGGCCGCCCGGGTGAAGATCTCCGTACCCGAGGTCGAACCGTCGTTCACCAGGACGATACGCGCAAAACGCTCCTTCAGACGAGGAAGAAGCGCAAGGAGTTTCTCATCCGGATTGTAGGCCGGAATGAGGACCGTGACATTCAGTTGCCCAGCTTTTTCTGCCATGGGTCGTTCTTGCGACGTTCAATCAGCTGAAGGTAGTCGAGGCGGTTCCTGAAAAGGTCGTCGTTCAGCGAGATCGGGAAATAGCTCAGGCCGGCCGCCCGCATCGCCGCACCGAACGCCTCGCGCTCGGAGTTCTTCTTCATCACCTCGGGGAGCTTGTCGAACAGATGCTTCGCCGCGCCCGAGTCACCGGTGAGCATCGAATACCGCGAACTGAAGAAATAATAGCCACCCAGGCGCAGCTGCTTGTCGATTTTGGTCCGCACCTTGTTGATCTTCTGCAACAGGGCCCTGGACTTGTCGTTCGGGGCGAAGTTACCGTCGAAGGAGTAGCTCGCCTTCGGCGCCGGCTTCTTCTTGGCCTTCGGCTTGGATTTCTTCACGGGCTTCTTCTTCGCCGCCGGCTTCTTCGGCGCTGGATTGTCGTCAAAGAGATCGTCGAGCGTACTGGCCGTATCGTCGACCTCCTCCTCTTCCTCCTCTTCCGCCTCTTCCTCGGGCTCCGGATCGGACTCGGGTTCCTCGTCCGCAGGCTCTTCGACGGACTCGGAAGACTCGGTCTTCCTCACCCCGGCCTGCGTCTTCACGAACTCGTTCCAGGGAACGATCTCGCGCGTGACCTGACAGCCGTTGATGCGGATGACCGTACCGTAGCGCTCCACCTTGTAAGGCGGCGGGAGGTATTTTCCGTCAATGAAGACATAACCAGCCGAGAACGGTTTGCCAACCGTGACCTTCAGCGCCTGCACGGCCGCAGCCGAGGGCTTGGGGAAGGTGTTCTTGATCTGCGGGGCCAGCATCTTCGCCGGCGCACCGAACAACGACAGCACCAGAAGCGCCATCGCCATTGCCGTTATGCCTCTCATCGTCATCATCTTAAATAAAAGGTCCCACATTGCCGTAGCACAGAGTCCCCGGAACCCGTCGTTCCAATCAGTAGGCCGAAGCCCCTATCTCAAAATGTCGGTCAGAGAAAAGTCTGCTTAATCCGCGCGCAACACAGGACCCACGTCCTAGAAATCAGCTTTCCCTCACTTCAATTCCAGCCGTCGCCTTGAGGGATTCGACGATACGCTGGAAGGTCTTTCCGACCTCGTCGTCAGTCAGGGTCCGTTCAGGCGAGCGGAACTCAAGCGCATAGGCGAGAGAGCGACGGCCGTCCTTCAGATCCTTCGACTTGAATATATCAAAGAGCTCGACCTTCGTCAATTCCTTGCCACCGTTCTTGCGGATCGTCTGGACGATCGCCTCGTGCGTCACCTCCTTGGCGGCGACCAACGCGATGTCGCGACGGACGAGCGGGAACTGCGGGACCGCGGAGACCTTGCCGACTTCGCCGACCTTCTTGAGGAGCTTCTTGAGCTCAAGCTCGCAAAGCGCCATCTGGGTCGTGAGACGATACGGATGGCGAAGCTTCGCGGAGAGCGCGCCCAACACGCCGATCTCCTTGCCATTCAGCTTGACGGACATCGAGGCGCCCTTCGCGAAGGCCGGATGATCCGCGGCGACGAACTCGACACGGCCCGCATGAAGCTTCGCGATCAGTTCCTCGACCACGCCCTTCAGCCACAGGACGGCCTCTTCTTCGGTGACGGACGCCGACTTGCGCAGGGCCTCGCGTCCGACCGGACCGACGAAACCGAGCGAGAGACGCTCCGCCTCGGACGGCACGCCGCCCTCGTTCGAGAACACCTTGCCGATCTCGAAGAGCATCGCGCTCTCGAGCTGGTGCGACGCATTGCGCCCGAGCGAACCCATCATCTGCGGCAGCAGCGAGTCACGCATCACGCCATATTCGGCGGAAACGGGGTCCGGAATGACCAGACGGTCCGCCGCCTTGCGGGCGTCGAAATCGTCCAGCTCCTTCTTCGACAGGAAGCTGTAGTGCATCGCCTCGGAGAAGCCGAGCGCGAGACAGAGCTCGCGGACGCGGGACTTCGCCTTGAACGGCGCGTCGCTCAGCGACGAGATCGAGGGCGCCGAAGGCATCGTGTCAGGAATGTTGTCAAGGCCGTAGACGCGGGCGATTTCCTCGACGAGATCCGCCTCGAGCGAGAGATCGTAACGCCAGCTCGGAATGCCGAAGGAGACGGACGTCTGGCCCGCATAAGGACCCTCCGCGCGCGGCGTGAGACCGAGGTTCTTCAGGATGAAGACCATCGCGTCATTGCCCACGGGAATGCCGATCAGACGACGCGCACGCTCGAAGTCAAGCGTCACGTCCGCGTTGAGCGGCTGCTTGCGGAAATCGGCATCGATCACGCCCTTCGCGATCTTCGCCGCACCGTACTTCTGCAGAAGATGCGCCGCACGACGGCTGGTGAGATCCGCCAGGTCCTTGTCGACGCCGCGAATGTAGCGGTAGCTCGCCTCGCTCGCGAGACCGAGCTTCGTTGCCGTGTACTTGGTGGAAGTCGTCTCGAAGAGGGCCGACTCGAGCATCACCGTCGTGGTGCCGGGGGCAATGCCGGAATCCTCGCCGCCCATGATGCCGGCGACGGCATTCGGCTTCTCCGCGTCGCAGATGACGAGCATCGAAGGATCGAGCTTGCGGGTGATGCCGTCAAGCGTCATCATCGTCTCGCCCTCGCGCGCATCGCGGACGACGATCGTGCGGTCCTTGAGCTTCGTGTGATCAAAGGCATGAAGCGGCTGGCCGAGCTCAAGCATCACGTAGTTCGTGACGTCAACGGCCAGACCGAGACTGCGGACGCCGCAGAGCTCGAGACGCTTGGCCATCAGCTCGGGCGAAGGCGCGTCCGGCGTCATCTCGGTGACGACGCGAGCCGTGTACCGCGGACACTTCACGGTGTTCTCGACGACGACCTTGACCTCGTTCTCCACGGGCACGTCGCACTCGACGATGTCGACGGCAGGCATCTTCACCTCGCGGTTCAGGATCGCCGCATACTCGCGGGCAAGACCGACGATCGACAGCGCGTCAGGACGGTTCCAGGTGACCTCGATGTCGAAGACGACCTCGGGCTTCTCGAGATTCGCGACGTCACGGACAAGCGCGCCGACCGGCGTCTCCGCCGGGAACTCGATGATGCCGGAGTTTCCCTGGCCGATGTGAAGCTCCTTCTCGGAGCAGCACATGCCGTTGGACTCCACGCCGCGGAGCTTGCCCTTCTTGATCTTGAACTCGCCCTCGGGAATGAGCGCGCCGATCTTCGCGAACGCGGTCTTGATGCCCTGACGCATGTTCGGGGCGCCGCAGACGACCTGATAGGTCGCCTGCCCGTCCGTCACCTTGCAGACGTGGAGGTGGTCGGAATTCGGATGCGCCTCGCACTCGACGACCTCGACAACGACGATGAGGTCACTGAGCGGCGTGCCGCCGACGGTTTCAATCGATTCGACCTGCAGACCCGCACGGGTCAGCTTCTCGGCGAGTTCCTTGGGTTCGATGTCGTCAATCTTGACGTACTCATTCAGCCACGACAGGGGCAGTTTCATCTTTCTTCTCCTCAACAACCTTCTCGACAGTCTCAACAGGGGCTTCGTCCGCAGCCTTCGCCTCGACAGCCGGCTTCGCAGTGAGCTTCTTCTGCCACTGCGGACCGTACTTCGGGAACTTCTCGACCGGCGAGAACACGCCGTTCGTGAACGCAACCACGTGACCAGTCGTCACCAACCAGTTCAGGTGCTTCTCCGACTCCGCGTCGGGAGCGATCACCGCCTTGGGCTGGCACGGGTTCTCGGCGATGAACGTCGCGATCTTCGCAAGTTCCGGAATCGCGTGCGCGGCATCAAACTCCTTGTACTCGACGTTCGTCACGAACTCAGGTCCGCGGGCGTCATTCGCACGGAAGAACTTCAGCTTACGGTGATGGAACGCGCCGCGAAGCGCAAAGCACATGTTGTACGGCGCACGACGCTCGGCCTCGACCGCGTCACGGGCCACCCACTGGAGCGGACGCACCGGACTCTTCGCCGCCACCTCGGCCGTAATCATCAGGTTCTTCGGCTGATCCAGCAACGAGGCCAGGATCGTGCGACGGAACAGACCCTCGGCCTGCTCGCGCGTGTAAGTCTCAGCACCCTCCTCGGCACCCTTGGCGACATAGACGGTCTTCTTCACCGCACCCTGACGCCACTGCTCGATCGCCTCGGCGTCACGGACCATCTCGATGTGCGAACGGTACTCCGCCTCGGACATGTTCGGATAACGCGTGCGGATCATCTCCTTCACCGTCGCGTTAAACTCGTGCACGTTCGGCGGACCCAACAGGACGCCCGAGAGTCCGCACTTCGCCACACAGTTGAAATTGCCCTTCGGCGGCTCGCAGTCGATCTCCTTCGCCTCGTAGTAATCGCCGAGATGCGCATTGAGGATGTGATCGACGACGTCCTCCTCCTTCGTGGAGGCAAACCCACAGGCCTTGCACTGATGGAACTTCGTCTCGTCCTTCATCGTGACCTTGAGCAGCAC
>CALZAJ010000104.1 GCA_945613785.1 uncultured Verrucomicrobiota bacterium
GTCATCACGGTTCCGGCGTACTTCAACGACCAGCAGCGTCAGGCGACGAAGGACGCCGGCCGCATCGCGGGCCTCGACGTCAAGCGTATCGTCAACGAGCCGACGGCGGCCTCGCTCGCCTATGGTCTCGACAAGAAGAAAAACGAGAAGATCGCGGTCTATGACTTCGGCGGCGGCACGTTCGATATCTCCGTTCTCGACATCGGCGACGGCGTCTTCGAGGTGAAGGCCACGAATGGTGACACGCACCTCGGTGGTGACGACCTCGACCAGGCGGTCATGAACTGGCTTGCCGAAGACTTCAAGGCCGCACATGGCGTTGATCTCCTGGCCGATACGATGGCCAAGCAGCGTCTGAAAGAGGAGGCCGAGAAGGCCAAGTGCGCGCTGTCGTCCGCGACGTCCTACGACATCAACCTGCCGTTCATCACGATGAACGCGTCGGGTCCGTTGCACCTCACGGCGACGCTCACGCGCTCCAAGCTCGAGACGCTCACGATGGATCTCGTGAACCGTACGGCCGATCCGTGCCGCAAGTGCATGTCCGACGCCGATCTCTCCACGGTCGACGAGGTCGTTCTCGTCGGTGGCCAGACCCGTATGCCGCTCCTCCAGGAGAAGGCGAAGTCCCTCTTCAACAAGGAGCCCCACAAGGGCGTCAATCCGGATGAAGTCGTCGCCATGGGCGCGGCCATCCAGGGCGGCATCCTGAAGGGCGAGGTGAAGGACGTCCTCCTTCTCGACGTCACGCCGCTCACGCTCGGCATCGAGACGCTCGGCGGCGTGCTCACGCCGCTCATTGAGCGCAACACGACGATTCCTGCGAAGAAGAGCCAGGTCTTCTCGACGGCTTCGGACAACCAGCCGGCCGTGACGATCTCCATCTTCCAGGGCGACCGCAAGATGGCGCGCGACAACAAGTCGCTCGGCAACTTCAATCTCGACGGCATTCCGCCGGCGCCGCGTGGCGTTCCTCAGATTGAGGTCACCTTCGATATCGACGCCAACGGCATCCTCAACGTCTCGGCCAAGGATCTCGGCACTCAGAAGGAGCAGAAGATCACGATCACTGCGGCGGGCGGTCTCTCCAAGGATGAGATCGAGAAGATGCGCAAGGACGCCGAAGCGCACGCGGCCGAGGACGAGAAGCGCCATGCCGAGGTCGAGGAGCGCAACAAGGCCGACGGTCTTGCGTTCCAGGTTGAGAAGACGCTGAAGGACGCCGGTGACAAGATCGCCGCGGACAAGAAGGCGCCGGTCGAGTCCGCGCTCAAGGAACTCAAGGATGCGCTTGCCAAGAACGCCCCGATCGAAGAGATCAAGGCGAAGCAGGAGGCGCTCATGAAGGCGATGGAACCGGTCGCGCAGGAGATGTACGCCGCCAACCAGGGCGCTGCGGGTGCGCAGACCGGTGCGGGCGCGCCTCCGCCGAACCAGGAGCCTCCGAAGAGCGACAAGAAGGGCGGCGATGACGTCGTCGACGCCGATTTCGAAATGAAGTAATTTAAGCGAAAGGAAAAACTACAATGAAGATTCGTCCCCTGGGTGATCGTGTGCTCGTCGAGCCGATCGAAGAGAAGGAACAGACCGTCGGTGGTATCATCATCCCCGATTCGGCCAAGGAGAAGCCCATGCAGGGCACCGTCATCGCCGTCGGCAAGAAGACCGACAAGGATGGCAAGGAAATCAAGTTCGACGTCAAGGCTGGTGACACGGTTCTTCTCCCGAAGTACGGTGGCACGGAAGTCAAGATCGACGGCAAGAAGCTGCAGCTCGTCCGCGAGGAGGATCTCCTCGGCGTGCTTGAGAAATGAAAAATTGAAAATGGGAAATGAAGGATGTTGGAATCCAAGATTTGACATTCTCCATTCTCCATTATACATTTGAATTCTGACTGAAAGGAAAAATTTACCATGGCTAAGCAGATTAAGTTCGACGCGGATGCGCGTCAGAAGATCCTCGCCGGCGTTGAGAAGCTCTCCGCGGCGGTCACCTCCACGCTCGGTCCGTCCGGCCGCAACGTGATTCTCGACAAGAAGTTTGGCTCCCCGCAGATCACCAAGGACGGTGTCACCGTCGCCAAGGAGATCGAGCTTCCCGATCCCTTCGAGAACATGGGCGCGCAGATGGTCAAGGAAGTCGCTTCCAAGACGAACGACGTCGCGGGTGACGGCACCACGACGGCGACGCTCCTCGCTGAGTCGATCTATCGCGAGGGCCTCAAGAACCTCACCGCCGGTGCGAACGCGATGTCCCTCAAGAACGGCATTGACGCCGCGACGGGCGCGGTCGTCGAGTCGATCGCCAAGATGTCCAAGAAGGTGAAGTCCGCTGACGAGATCAGGCAGGTCGCGACGATCTCCGCGAACGGCGACACCGAAATCGGCGCCATCATTTCCGAGGCGATGGACAAAGTCGGCAAGGATGGCACGATCACGGTCGAAGAGGCCAGGACGCTTGAGACCACGCTTGACGTCGTCGAGGGCATGCAGTTCGACAAGGGCTATCTCTCCCCGTACTTCGTCACCGCTCCGGATGACATGGAGTGCGTCCTCGAGAATCCCTACATCCTTCTTTTCGAGAAGAAGATCGCCAATCTCCAGGAGATCCTTCCGGTCCTCCAGGGCGTCGCCAAGAGCGGCCGTCCGCTGATGATCATCGCCGAGGACGTCGAAGGCGAGGCCCTGGCGACGCTCGTCGTCAACAAGCTCCGCGGCACCTTCAGCGTCTGCGCCGTCAAGGCTCCGGGCTTCGGTGACCGCCGCAAGGCGATCCTCGAGGACATTGCGATCCTCACGGGCGGCAAGCTCATCAGCGAGGACCTCGGCGTCAAGCTCGAGAACGTCGGTTTGGAGTATCTCGGCCGCGCGAAGAAGGTCGTCGTCGACAAGGACAACACCACGATCGTCGAAGGCCTCGGCAAGAAGGACGAGATCTCGGCCCGCGTCTCGCTCATCAAGAAGCAGATTGAGGACACGACGTCCGATTACGATCGCGAGAAGCTCCAGGAGCGTCTCGCTAAGCTCGCCGGCGGCGTTGCGATCATCAAGGTCGGTGCGGCGACGGAAGCTGCGATGAAGGAGAAGAAGGATCGCGTCGACGACGCCTTGCACGCGACCCGTGCGGCGGTTGAAGAGGGCATCGTCCCCGGCGGCGGCGTGGCGCTCATCCGCGCCCAGAAGGCCATCGACGCGCTCAAGCTCGAGGGTGACGAGAAGGTCGGCGCCCAGATTGTGGCGCGCGCCATCGAGGCTCCTCTGCGCAAGCTCGTCAACAACGCCGGTCAGGAGGCCGCTCTCGTCATCGCCAACGTCAAGAAGGCGACGGGCACGAACGGATACAACGTCCGTACGGGCGAGTACGTCGACATGCTCAAGGCGGGCGTCGTCGATCCGGCCAAGGTGACGCGTAGCGCGCTCCAGAATGCCGCGTCCATCGCGGGTCTCCTCCTCACGACCGATTGCATGGTCACCGATCTTCCCGAGAAGAAGGAAGGCTGCGGTTGCGGCGGTCACGGTGGCGCCCCGGACATGGGCGGCATGATGTAAGGCGGCGTTGATTAGACTTGCCTAACGGGGCCTGGATGTGTTAGAATGTCTAGGTCCCGTTGCTTGAAGCGGAACAGGATTTCAGAAAGAAAACTACAAAGGTGGGAGGAATAGAAAATGGCGAAGTGGGTTTGCCCCGTGTGCGGTTATGTTCATGAAGGTGAGACGGCTCCGGAGAAGTGTCCGCTGTGCGGCGTTCCGGGTGCGAAGTTCAAGAAGCAGGAAGGCGGTCTCAACTTCGTGACCGAGCACAAGATCGGCGACGGTATCGTTGACGACGCGGAGGTCACGCAGGGTCTCAAGGATCACTTCTACGGCGAGTGCACCGAGGTCGGCATGTATCTGGCGATGAGCCGTCAGGCTGATCGCGAGGGCTATCCGGAAGTCGCCGAGGCGTACAAGCGCATTGCGTTCGAGGAGGCGGAGCACGCCGCCAAGTTCGCGGAGCTTCTCGGCAAGTCGATTGACATCGTCACCGACTCCACGAAGACGAACCTCCAGCGTCGTGTCGACGCCGAATGCGGTGCGACCGAGGGCAAGATGAAGATCGCTGCCCGTGCGAAGCAGCTCGGCTATGATGCCATTCACGACACCGTCCACGAGATGGCGAAGGACGAAGCGCGTCACGGCAAGGCCTTCCAGGGTCTACTGCAGCGTTACTTCAAGTAAGTCGAAGCGTTCTTCGAAACGGTTCAAGGGGATGCGGATTTGTTTCCGCATCCTTTTTTGATATAATGCGGGCATGAATATCATCGATGGCAAGCAGTTGGCGGCGAATCTCCGCGCGGAGATTGCGGCGGGAGTGAAGGCGCTCAAGGAAGAGAAGGGCATTACGCCCGGTCTCGCGGTCATTCTCGTCGGCAACAATCCGGCGAGCGTGAGCTACGTGACCGCGAAGGAGAAGGCCTGCACGGAAGCGGGCATGTATTCGCGCGAGATCCGTCTGCCTGAGACGACGACCGAGGAAGAACTCGTCAAGCTCGTCAAGGACCTGAACGTCGATCCCGCGATTCACGGCATCCTCGTCCAGCTGCCGGTGCCAAAGCACATCCGCGACAAGGCGGTTATCGATGCGATTGCGCCGGAGAAGGACGTGGACGGCTTCACGCCCATCAACGTCGGCAAGATGCTGATCGGAGAGAAATGTTTCCTGCCCTGTACGCCCCACGGCATCATTAAGCTGATTGAGTTCTCGGGGATGGACATCAAGGGCAAGCATGCCGTGGTGGTCGGCCGCTCGAACATCGTCGGCAAACCGGTGGCGGTTCTGCTGGCCCGCAAGGAGACGAACGCGACGGTCACGCTGTGTCATACGGGTACGCCCGACATTGCGCGTTTCACCAAAGAGGCGGATATTGTCGTCGTGGCCGCGGGTCGCCCGAATACGGTCACGGGCGATATGCTCAAGCCGGGGGCCGTGGTGATTGACGTGGGGGTGAACCGTATTCCGGACGATACCAAGCCGAAGGGGTTCCGTCTGGTCGGAGATGCTGATTTTGACAGCTGCGCGAAGGTCGCAGGGGCGATTACACCTGTCCCCGGTGGCGTCGGACCGATGACCATCACGATGCTTCTGTGGAATACGTTGAAATCTGCAAATGGTTAAAAAATGTTATTTTTATCCGTTTTAGCACTGGTTATCCCGCTGCAGCCACTCGTGGACGAAAATGTCCTCGAGCCGAGCGTGCAGAATGAGGTTGATCATGCGCTGAACGTGGCGCCGACGAATAAATTTGAAAAAACAGCTGCATCTATTGATTTTGCAAAACTTTATCAAACCAATGGGATGTCGGCTACAGAGACGGCCATTGCGTTGATATCTGCGCAAAAATCTGATGGGAGATGGTTTTCTGGCACAAATGAGGTGACGGGGGCGGCGGTGGAGATTTTGCGGCGTCTTTCGGGCTATCCCGAGGCGCCGGAGAGTGGTTTGCAAGAGCCGTCGGCAGTCCCAGGTGAGGGGACTCAGACGAACCGTGTGGGCCAATCCTCCAATTTGGAGATTAGGCCCGACGGCCGATAAAAAAGTGAAAATACCCCATTGCGTGGGGTCGTCACTTTTGATATACTATACCTCAATCTTCGAAAGAAGTGGTCGCGATACGGGCGAGAAAATCCCGTCGCGTCGTGACCGTTGAGTTCTCGCTCACGGTTACGAATGCAGCCGTGAGCGATTCGTTTTTTGAGAAGATGACTGAGCCGAAACTCAGTTGCGAGCGAGGCGCCGCAAAGGGCCTCCTGCGCCAACGGGACGAGCGTTCCCGAGCGCGGATTTCGCAACCGTGGAAGCCCAGGTAACAAAGGGACGAGCCGAGGTAAAAGGTTCTTCGGCGAGTCGAAACTAAAAGAACAAAAGGAAAAGACAAAATGCAGCAGCAGAGAGTCCGCATCCGCCTCCAGGCATACGATCACCGTGTGCTGGATCAGGCCGTCGGTGGTATCATCGACACGGCCCGGGGCACGGGTG
>CALZAJ010000105.1 GCA_945613785.1 uncultured Verrucomicrobiota bacterium
CACACCCCATCATACGATCCGACCAAGTGACCGCCCCCACGCAATCCCTCTGGGGACAGACCCCAGAAGTCTGGGGACAGACCCCAGAATCCCCACGCAAACCCTCTGGGGACAGACCCCAGAATCCCCTCGCGTGCGAATGAGGAGCTGGGCGGTTACTTCGCCGTTTCAGGAAGGGGCCGTTCGTCGCGGGGACGGAGGAGAAGGGACGGATTATCGCGAACCTCATCCACGAGCTCTTTGAGTCCGCCCGTCACCTGACGGAGGTTGTCCATCATCTCCGAGACGGCCGCACGTTGGCTTTCGACAACAGCATTGGCGCTCGAGGCAATCTGGGAGGCCGAGGTCGCAATCGAGCTGACATTACTCCAGGCGGACGAGAAATCCATCTTATTGATCTGATTCATCACCTGAGTGGCGGAGTCCGCAAAGCTATCAAGCATCGAAGGTTCCGGCGGAATGACCATTAGCCTGGGGCACCAGGAAATCGTACGAGGCTGCTTCGGGTCACAGCCCGCGCGCGGCAGGTTGAGTTCCAGCTTGGAAAGGCCCGTGATACCACTCGAACTGACGGTGGCCCGAAGGCCGCGCTCCAGCAAATGGGAGAAAACCGCCTCGACGGAGTCGCTCGCGGCCAAGCGGCAGCGGCGACGGTTCAGGTTCATACGGATAACGATGACCTGCGCATCTTCCTCGGCATAGTCATCATATTCGGCAGAAACGAACGAGATATCGCTGACTTCTCCAATCTTCACGCCGCGGAAATTGACTTCGCTGCCGATGCTGAGACCTGTCACCGGGTGATCGTAGTACGTCTCGCAGACGAATTCATCCTTGCTGTTTCCTACGCCGCCGAGATAGATGAGCGTGCCGAGGATGGCGATCGTCCCGAGCACGAGCGCAAAGCCGATCTTCGCATAGTTGGCGTGATTGTCGTTAGCCATGGACTTCTCCTCTATTGAAGAATTTCCTTACAAAATCGTCCTTGGAGGAATCCCGCAGTTCCTGCGGCGTCCCCAAAGCGATCATTCCGCGCCGCGCCTTGTCGAACATCGCACAGCTGTCGGCGATCTTGAAGATGCTGGGCAATTCGTGCGTGACGACGACAAAAGTCATGCCCTTTTCGCCCTTCAGCTTCAGAATGAGGTCATCGAGAGCGCTTGAAGTGATCGGATCGAGACCGGCGGACGGCTCATCCAGGAAGACGACCTCAGGATCCAGCGCCATCGCACGGGCGATGGCCACGCGCTTCTTCATGCCGCCCGAGATCTCGCTCGGCATCTTGTCCGCGGCATCGGCGAGCTCAACATCAGCCAAGAGGGACATCGCACGCGCGCGACGCTCCTTTCCGTTGAGCTTCGAGAACTCCTCCAGCGGCAGCATGACATTCTCAAGGCAGGTCATTGATCCGAACAAGGCCCCGCTCTGGTACATGACGCCGATCTTGCGACACAGTTCGTCATGCGTCTTGCGCGTCCACTCCAGGCCCGCCACGCGCAGTTCACCCGCGAGAATCGGATTCAGTCCGATCATGTGCTTCATGATCGTCGACTTGCCGCAGCCCGAACCGCCAAGCAGAATGAACACCTCGCCGCGGCGAACCTCGAAGGAGACGTCCTTCAGGATCACCACGCCCGGATAACCGGCGTCTACATGCTTCAGCTCGATTACAGGTTCCATAGGTAACAAAGGACCGCGAGAATACCGTCCGCGACGGCAATGGCGACAATTCCGCCGACGACCGCCGACGTCGCCGAGACGCCCACCCCGTCCGCCGTCGTCTGCGTCCGCATGCCGGCCCCGCAGCCGATGAGTCCGACCAGCAGACCGAAGAGACAGGACTTCAGAAGACCGAACACGATCATGAAAAGACTTGCGGTCGACGTGACATGATGCCAGAAGACGACGGTCGGAACATTCATCATCTGCAGGACGAGCGAACCTCCGATCAAACCCGCCAGCTCCGCGCAGATCGTTAGGATCGGCATCGCGAGGATCGCCGCCACGACGCGGGGCAGGACCAGGAACCGGATCGGCGGGAGGCCCATTGTCGTCAGCGCGTTCAGTTCCTCGTTGACTTTCATCGTGCCGATCTCGGCGGCGAAGGCGCTGCCCGAGCGTCCGGCCAGGATGATCGCGGTCACCAACGGACCCAGCTCACGGAAGAGCCCGATTGTCAGCATGTCCGCGACATAGACCTCCACGCCGAACATCTTCAGCGCCGCAGCGGACTGAAACGCAAGGATGAGTCCGAGCAGAAAGCCGATGCCGGTCGAAATCATCAGTCCGTCAAAGGACGCCCGCTGAAACGCCAGCGCACAGTCGCCCAGACGGAAACGCCGCGGATGGAACGGAAGCGACAAGAGACAGACTGTCGTCTCGCCGAGGAACGCCAGCGCCTCGCCGAACGCCTGTCCGCGCGCGGCCGCATTCTTGCCGATGGTGGAGAACAGACCCATCCAGCCTTCCTCAGAGCTTCGAGAGCGCGCCAGCAAGAGCCGCGGTGAAGGCGGACGAGAAGGCCGCCGAGAAATTGCCGTCATCGGCCTTCGCTGATCCCTCGCCGACACAAGACGCCGTGACGGACCGTCCATCCATCATCACCAGCGTGAGTCCGACAACCGCCTTGCGCGCGCCCTTCTTGGTGCAGTCGAGCGCCAGCCGGGTGACGACGATCTCGACGCCCAGGCTTGCCTGTGCGGTCGAGGTCCCGTGCAGGACCTGACGAAAGAGTCCGGACGCCGCGAGCACGTCCTGCGCCGTTCCGCGCAACAGCGCCGCGGGCTGCGCAGCGAACGAGTTGAACGGATCAAACGCGATCGAGCCGTCGTGTCGGAGAACCACCAGGCGCGTGCCGTCAAAGGGTGCGCGGACGGTGACCTGTGAAAGACGCGTCACACCGAACTTCGGCGTCGCCGCAGCGAAGATCGGGACAGGGTCCAAGGCAACCGTCCAACAGGACGGAGCCTTGGGCGCGGGACTCATGCACCCCGTCAGCACGGCGGCCAGTGCCAGCAGGGAAAGACGTTTCTTCATGAAGTTCACCCTTTCGGAATTAGGACTGAAACGGATCGCGCACGCGCAGCGTCTCGATCGAGTTCGCGCGCTTGGACACGGGATCGAAGTCGATGACGGCGCCCTCCAGGACGCACGGACCCTCCGCGACGTCGAAGCGCGACGGCAGGCCGGTAATGAACTTCTTCGTCACGGGCTTGAGGTCACGCCCGATGGACGAGACATAGGGACCGGTCATTCCGAGGTCCG
Organism: uncultured Verrucomicrobiota bacterium; assembly: GCA_945613785.1. Lineage (GTDB taxonomy): Bacteria > Verrucomicrobiota > Kiritimatiellia > RFP12 > UBA1067 > UBA1067. The sequence goes on from CALZAJ010000105.1 coordinate 3,265, forward strand.
TCAGGTAGGCCGTGCCCTGCGGCAGCACCAAAGCATCCGACGTCTGAACATGCGTATGCGTGCCGACAAGTGCGGTGACACGTCCGTCCAGATAGTAGCCGAGCGTAATCTTCTCGCTCGTCGCCTCCGCATGGAAGTCGACGAACACAGGCACATTCTTGGGAATCTCGTTGAGTACGCGGTCCATCGCCTTGAACGGACAATCGACCGCACCCATGAAGACGCGGCCCTGGACATTCACGACGGCAAACGAAAAAGTCGGCAACGTGATGAGACGCCACCCCTTGCCGGGACACTCGGAGGCATAGTTGGCCGGACGCACCAACCGGTCACACGACTCGATCTGGCCGGCGAACTCCTTCTGTCCCCACGTGTGGTCGCCGAGAGTGATCGCATCCGCACCCGACGCCAGGAAATCCTTGGCGAGAGCCGAGGTGATGCCGGAACCCGCGGCACAGTTCTCCGCATTCACAATGACCGCGGAGAGTCCGAGCTCGCGCCGCAAGCGGGGAATCTCCCGCTGGAAGATCTTTCGGCCGGGACCTCCGACCACATCGCCGATCATCAGTATCTTCATCGCAAAGAGTGTCCGTTCTGGGAAAGCCAGGCGATGGCATTGCGGTCACCGCGCGCCGCCTGCGCACGAACCTTCCAGACCGTCGCCTTGGCAGGATCCTTCTTCTCACCGCCGACGCCGAGGTCACAGCAGGTCGCCAGATTGTCCATCGCCGGCGGAAAGCCCTTCGCCGCGCTGCGGCGATACCAGACGCCCGCCGCGACGTCATCCTTGGGAACGCCGTCACCGAAGAACAGGCACATGCCGTACGCGTTCATCGCCTCGGCGTTACCCTTGTCCGCCGCGTCGCGCAGCAGTTCGGCCGCAGCTTCGGGATCCTTCTCGACGCCCTCGCCGCGCTGCAACGCGAGCGCGTAGTTGAGCTGTCCGTACGCATTGAGGAAGTCCGCGCTCTTCTTGAAATAGCGCGCCGCCCGCACGAGATCCTTCTCCACCACCTCGCCGTCACGATAGAAGCCGCCAAGATTGTTGATGGCCTCGGGATGGTTGGCCTCGGCCGCCTTGCGGAAACACTCGAGCGCCTTCGGAGGATTCGGAGGGGCGCCGTAGCCGCGGTGATAGCACATGCCGAGATTGTAAAAACCGTTCGCATCATTCGCGGCAGCCGCCTTCTTGAAGCACTCGAGTCCCTTCGTCAGCTCCGCCTCCATTCGGTCCTGCTCGAGTCCGGGATTCGTCAGTGCCTCGGTCAGGATGATCGTGCCCCAGGCGTTGAGCGCCTGCACGTTGTCACCCTCCGCGGCCTTCTTCAGCATCGTGCGGTCGTTGTTCTCCAGCGAAAGGAGGTACCAGGCGAGCGGATTGCTCTTCGTCTCCGCCAACGCGCGGATCTTGTCGCGGGACTGCTCGAGGTAAAGGTCGCGCGTCTCGTCGGAGATTCTCGCCTCCCGCGGCGCATCGGGTTCCCTCGAGACCATGGCGATGATGAACTGCTGAAGCGGACGCCCCTCAGCCGCATCCTTGGCCACCTGACCGACCGCATCCGCATACTCACGGGGCGAACCGCCCGCACGCGAGTTCAACAAACGGAGAATGGCCTCATGCGCAGGACTTGCCGCAAAGCCGCCCTGGGCGACAAACAACAGCAGACCGAGGACGGCGGAAAGGCGCTTGGTCATGAACGACTCCTGAAGGGGGTGAAAGGAAGGGAGCCCTCGCGAATGAAGCTCTTGTGCTCGCGCCAGGCTTTCTTGCGGGCGCAGACCGTCAGCGTGCGGCCCTGACGACCGAAATACCACCATTTGGGACGACGGATCGACAAGATGTCGAAGCCCTCGCGAATCACCCGGTAGATTTCGGCCGGCGTGTAGCCGTCCTGCTTGTGCGTGCGCTCGTTGACGGTAAAGAACAAACACCCTTCGGGCCTCAGGACACGGTTGGCCTCACGGGCCAGCGCGCGATCCACGATCGCCCCATTCATCACCACAACTTCAAACTGCTCGTCATCGAAGGGAAACTCCGACTTGGCCGAGATGGACATCCAGACGCCTCCACGGAACTCACGGAGTTCATTCGTCACGTCCTCGTCGTCGAAACCGACGTCGAGTCCAGAACGAATGCGCTTGTAGCGGGCCGAGATTTCGGGGAGGATCTTATCTAGAGGCATACTTCGGTCTCTTCGCGGGTTTCCATGTTCTTCATGCGGGCAACGCCCTTCTCGACATCGTCCGGTCCGAGGAACACCGCCTTCGCGGCACCCGTGGAATCGGCATGGGAGAAGAACTTCTTCGGCTTCTGGGACTTGAGCGCCAGATCGACGCGCTCGCCCGCCGCCCGCAGCATCGCCGCGAGCTTCACTGCGGCCGCACGCTGTTCGGGGAACATGAAGCCGACGGCCACGCCCTTCTTCGCCTTCGCGGCATCCGCCCCGAGACGCGACTTGAGAAGCTCGGTGACGACGACATCGCCGAAGCCAAGTCCGACAGCGCTCGTCGGCTCGCCGCCGATCGTCGTGAGAAGGTTGTCGTAACGTCCGCCGCCGAAGATCGCACGGAACTCGCCCGCCGTGTCAAAGCACTCGAAGACTACGCCCGTGTAGTAGCTCAAGCCGCGGATGA